>MFLL01000001.1 GCA_001781335.1 Candidatus Kaiserbacteria bacterium RIFCSPHIGHO2_02_FULL_55_25
CGCAGCCCCGCCGCCCATTCAATTTTCAAAAACCCCCGCGAAATGGATAGCATGCCTGTCCGCCTTTGGCGGAGAGGATTGGCGGCGGGGCGGGGGTGAGAAAGCGCGGGGCGCTTTCGCAAGGCCGCAGGCGCGACGGCGCCGAGGAGGGGTCGCGGAATTCGCCAGCAGGCGAATATCCGTGACGAGGACGCGCGTACTCGCGCGTCCGAGAGAGTCAGCACGAAGTCGAATCGTGCGATGCAGTACAAAGCCACCACGCGCGCGGAGCGCGCGACATCAGCCGTTAGTGCTAAAATAGGTTCGAGCAGAGTTGTATAGAGTCACACATGAAAATACAAATAGTACGAGACCCTATATCAGTTGATGACGTTAGGAGGCTCGCACAAGAGATATACCACGACATGGTAAAAGGCGTTGCGGACATTGACCGTGGAGTTATTGCGCTGGGCGGTGAGTGGCATATGGACGCCAACAAAGTTCTTGTTGAGGAAGGTTCCTCGCAGGAACAAGTCTGGGGCTTCAATATATATCCCGACAAGCAAGGGGATGATGCCATAGAATATATTTCACTTATCAATATTCGTCCTCATCAGGAGAATCGCAGTATGGAAATTGCCGACCCTGCTATACGGGATGCAATAAGGAGTATACTTAAGCAGTTGATACCCGACCTCTTTGTATGAATAAAAGTGCGCAATTTTACTTTGCAAATCTTGGCGCGGATGTAGTGCGGTGCGCAACAGCAGCAGAAGCGGGAGACGAGAGTCGCTATCAGTCTTCACTAAAACGCGCGATGAGTACCCTTGAGCACCTGCGAGCCGCAAAAAGGCCGGAAGCGTACGAGGAGGGAGTGCGCATGATGCAAGCTTTGGAATATGCACGGTCATCAGGAGATTTAAACAAATTCAAGCGGGGAGTCAGCGATGTTGTCGCCCCGTTCGCGGCCGCCATTGCATCCTCGTGATTATCCAAACTCAGCTCAGCCAAATTCAATAGTCGCGGGGGGTTTGTCGGAGATGCGGTAGACGACCGCGCCGACTTCGCGGACTTCGTTGGTTATGCGGCGGGAAACTTTGTCGAGAAATTCGTAGGGGAGTTGGGCAAAGCGCGCGGTGAAGCCGTTCACGCTCCATACCGCCCAGAGCGCAAGTACATGACCCAATCCGGCACCATCACCCTTACTCTCGGTGTGCATCGAATGGGTGAGTGTTGCTCCGGCCTGCCACACGGTTTTGTATAGGTCCGCCTTGCGCAACTCTTCAATGTAAATGCCGTCGCACGCACGTGCCGTCTTCAATTTCTCCGCGGTAATTTCTCCTTCGATACGCACAACCAATCCGGGGCCGGGGAAGGGGTGTCGCACGAGAAGGTCTTCGGGTACGCCGATATCACGGCCGATAGAGCGCGCGGAATCTTTGACTTCGGTCTCAAGCGGGGCGAGCTCGGGGATTGAGAAACCGAGATTGGTATTGTGATGCACCTTTATCTCCGCGACGCGCGCCCCCGTCGCATGTCCATGGCCGCTCTCGCGCAGGTCGGTGTAGAGCGTGCCCTGCGCGATAAAGTCCGCCTTGAACTTCTTGATTTCGCGTTCAAGTACCGCCTTGTACACGCCACGCATCGCCATGCGCTTCTCGCGCATCCCCATTTTTCCTTTGAGGACTTTGAGAAAATCTCTTGTAGCATCAACGACCTGCACCTCCAGCCAATTTTGTTTGCCGAAATAATTCCGTACGAATGCCTCGTCGTCGGGCCTATCGATACCGCGGATGTAAATACCCCTTAGTAGCCGGTTCGGCCCATTTAGGACACGCCGTGTCCTAAATGGGCCGAGGGCTTCTTTGAGAAGATGGGCAACCACAGATGAATCAGAGCCACCGGAAAGTGCGATGAGCACTTTCTTCCCCGCGACTTTCTTATTCAATTCCGCGACCTTCGCCTGTGCGACATTGTGCGCGGGAAAACGGTCAGTGATGCCGCAAATATTCAAAAAGTTCTCGTACATTTTCGTGCCTTCCAGCGTGTCGGTGACCTCCGGATGGAATTGCACGCCCCACAGATGCTTGTGGCGGCCGGCGGCGACCGGCGCGTTGTCCGTAGAACCAAGTACCTCAATTATTTTGCTTCGCTCGATTGCGTCGCCGTGGCTTTCTAGTACCTGCGTTTTCTTCGCGATACCCGCAAAGAGAGGATCTTTGCCGACTGTACGCAACGTGTGCACGCCGAACTCGCGCTTCGCTTGCGGCGTCACTTTAGCGCCGACATGCTTGGCCCACACTTGGAAACCGAGACACACACCAAGCGTGGGAATACCGAGGTCAAATATTTTCCCGTCGAACGGCGGCGGCTCGTTGAACACTGATGCGGGCCCGCCGGAAAGAATAATTCCGGATGGTGCGGCTTTCTTGACATCGGCCGCCTTGACGCTCGCGGGGTCCGCAACGATGCAGAATATTCCGAGTTTCGCGAGTTGCTGGACGATGAGGTGGTCGAATTGCGAGCCCATCGAAAAGAGGAGGATAAAGTGCTTAGTTTTGCGCACCCGCAATTCCTCCTGAATCTCCTGAATCGCCGCGGGCGTTGCCTTCTTGAACACGCTCAACATGCCGAAACTATACCAGAAAAGCCCGCGCTTACGGGCTGTTTTGTCTTATCCACATTTTTTGAGACAAAATGGCTTGCGGTAGGGTATAGTGGTATATACTCTTATCTAGTGGGAAAGAGTGGTAAATCATGTCACATCTCTTGATCGGCGAATACGAGCACACGCTCGACGAAAAGAAGCGAGTCTCGCTTCCCAAAACGTTCCGCGCCGCGCTCGGAAAAAGGGTCGTGATGACGCGTGGTCTCGACAACTGCCTCTACATTTATTCGCACGGTGCGTGGGCGAAAGTGGCGGAGAAGTTGCAGTCGCTTTCAATCGTAAACGAAGATACGCGCGGCTTCAATCGATTCATGCTCTCGGGTGCCGCGGAAGTCGAGGTCGACGGCGTAGGCCGCATCCTCATTCCGGACCACCAAAAGGAGTTCGCACAGCTCAAGAGGACTGTCGTGTTTACGGGTGTTTCGGACCACGTCGAAGTGTGGGATGCCGCGAAATGGAAGAGTTACAAGGCGCGCATCGAGAAAGACGCGGACAAAATGGCCAAGAAACTCGGAGAGATAGGTGCCCTCTAATACTACTGATTCGTATCACCGGATAGCCGGGAGACCCATTTCAAACGTCATGCGCACGCGACGCTCAAAGTCTTCCGGCGATCCGGTGGAGGGAATCCCCCCAAGTTCGCTCGGGGTAAGCCACCACCCTAATCCTGTGTGGGACTGGCACAGAAGTGTTCTTTTACACGAAGTAACAACCTCACTCGCTCTCAAGCCCGATGATGTCGTCGTAGACGCGACGCTCGGCGGCGGAGGGCACGCGCGGGAAATCTTGAGCCGTCTTGGCAAGAACGGGATGTTCATTGGATTTGACGCCGACGAAGAGGCGATAGAGCGCTGCAGGAAATTATTTTCTACACAACAAGCAGCCGTCCATTTTGTACACGCAAACTTCCGGAATATAAAAACGGAACTCGAAAAACTGAATGTCGGACGGATAACGAAAGCGCTCTTCGATCTCGGGTGGAGCTCGTTCCAGCTATCGGCGGGGCGCGGATTCTCATTCCGCTCCGACGAGCCGCTTAGCATGGCATACGACAAGGAGCAGAAGCTCACCGCCGCGATCATAGTGAACGAGTGGGGCGAGGAAAGTATCGCCGACATCATCTTCGGATTCGGGGAGGAGCGGTACTCGCGCAGAATCGCGAAGGCGATTGTGGTAGCGAGAGAGCAGAAGCCAATCGCGACGGCGCTCGAGCTCGGTGAAATCGTCAAGGGAGCGGTGCCAAGCGCCTATCGCCACGGTAAAACGCATCCCGCGACGAAAACATTCCAAGCCTTGCGCATCGCCGTCAATGACGAACTCGGTGCACTCGAAAGCGGGCTCGCCGGTGCATGGGAAATGCTCGCGCCGGGCGGCAGGCTGGCGGTCATCAGCTTTCACAGCATCGAGGACCGCATCGTAAAGCGCCGCTTTGTCCGGTGGGCAAAAGAGGGCATCGGCGAACTTGTCTCACGCAAACCGATACCTCCAAGCGATGCCGAGATTGCGGAGAATCCGCGTGCCCGCAGTGCAAAACTTCGTGTCGTGCAAAAAATATAAAACATATGAGAAAAAAATTGGCAAAAATAAGCAAATACCGACCATCAGTTTTTCAGGCAAAGATGGATTTTTCGGCTGTGAAAGAAAGCTTTTCACTTACCGCCGAACATCCGATAGAGCGGGCGGTTTTCAGAACGTTCGGCGTCATTCTTTTTGTACTTTTGTGCAGTTACTTCTATTTCGTGAGTGCGTCGGTGCTCAATATCATCGCGCGCAAGGAAGCCGACACAAAAAGTGTCACCCTCCAGAGCTCTATCGCACAGATGGAACAGCGGTATTTTGCGCTACGTGACAGTGTGACGCCGCAGGAGGCGACTTTGCTCGGACTTTCGCGCGTCAAAGACACGCAGTACGTGTATGTGCCGGGCAACCTGTCTGCGGGCGTATCCGCACAGGCAGGCGCCGCATCCGCAGGGGTAGTGGCGATAGACGCGATTTAACATGCGCTACAATCTCCCCATGGCGGGAGATATATGAGAGAGACACTGGTCATCCGCGCCCGGGTTCTCGGGGTTGTGTTTATTGCGATAGCGCTTTTGCTATCGGTGCGGCTGTATTTCCTGCAGGTAGTGAAGGGTGCGGATTACGCGCAAAACGCAAAAGGTCAATATCAGGAAGCGGCGCCGGAAACCGAGGCGAGAGGGGCGATATATTTTACGACGAAGGATGGCGGGCTTGTTTCGGCCGCAGTAATGCAGGCGGGCTGGCGCATCGCCATTACGCCCAAAGACATTGTCGACCCGGACAAGGTGTATGAAGCGCTTAGCGCGCTCACGCTGGTCGACCGTGACCGCTTTACCACGAGCGCAGCAAAATCCGCCGACCCGTATGAAGAGGTCGCGTTTCGTGTGTCGGATGAAGCCGCGACAAACATACGCGCTCTCAAAATGCCCGGCGTACTTCTCGCGAGAGACACGTGGCGCAGGTATCCGGCCGGTGAACTTGCCGCACAGACGGTAGGCTTCGTCGCGTTTCAGGGCTCGGGTACGACCAAGACCGGTGTGTACGGGCTTGAGCGGAGTTGGCAGAATACGCTCAACGAAAAGACATCGGGTCTCTATGTAAACCCGTTTGCCGAGATTTTTACAAACGTCAGCTCGGCGCTTTCCTCCGACCCCGCTTCACAACAGGGCGACATCGTGACATCCATCGAGCCGACGGTGCAGACGCAATTGGAAAATACACTCGACGGCGTGGTGAAGACGTACTCGCCGCGGCTCACCGGCGGCATCATCATGGACCCGCATACGGGCGAAATATTTGCCATCGGCTCGCGTCCGGCCTTCAACCCGAATACCTACAACACCGTGTCCAACCCGTCGGTGTATTCGAACCAGCTTGTCGAAGGGCGCTACGAACTCGGCTCAATCATGAAAGCGCTCACCATGGCGGCGGGAGTAGACAGCGGCGCCGTTACGCCGGCGACCACCTACAACGACGTCGGATGCATCCGTCCTTCGGGCAAGACGGTCTGCAACTACGACCTGAAAGCGCGCGGCGTCATCCCTATGCAGGAGGTGTTGAACCACTCGCTCAACTTGGGCGCCTCGTTCATTGCCGACAAGACTGGATACGCCGTGTTTACCCGCTACATGCGCGCCTTCGGACTCGGCGAGAAGACGGGCATCGATTTGCCCAACGAGGTGACGGGAGATTTGAGTACGCTCGGCGGCGGCACGGGCCCCGCGGTAAACTACGACACCGCTTCATTCGGGCAAGGCGTGTCTGTCTCACCTGTCGCTATGATTCGCGCGCTCTCGGCGCTCGCAAACGGCGGCGTGTTGCCCAGTCCGCACGTGGTCACCGGCGTCCGGCTCCCCAGCGGTATTACACGCTCCATCACCGCAACGTCCGGAGTGCAGGTGTTGAGCACTTCGACAGTACAGACAGTCACCAACATGCTCGTCACCGTCTACGACAAGGCGCTTCTCGACGGTACCATCAAGCAGGAGCACTATTCCATCGCCGCAAAAACGGGCACCGCACAGATTGCTATTCCGGGGGCTGGGTACTCGCAGGATAAATACCTGCACTCATTTTTCGGCTACCTTCCGGCGCATGACCCGAAATTCATAGTCTTCCTTTTTGCAATCGAACCGCACGGCGTGGAATACGCCTCCGCCTCACTCGCACACCCTTTCGACGATATTGCGAAATTCTTGATAAACTATTACAACATCCCGCCCGACCGTTAGGTCGGGAAGTGTCAAGTAGCCAGTATCAAGTATCAAGAAAAATCCCGTTTAATACTTTATACTTGATACTTGTTTGATACCCGATACTTGAAACTTTATGCACGACTTTCTAAAGAAATGTATTGTCTTTATTCTCACGTGGGAAGCGCGCGCGGTGCTCACGCGTTACAAGCCGCGCATCATTGCGGTGACAGGCTCGGTGGGGAAGACGACGACGAAAGAAGCCATCTATGTGGCGCTCTCCCGCGACCTCTACGTGCGCAAAAGCCAAAAGAGCATGAATAGCGAGATAGGAGTGCCCTTGACCATCCTCGGGCTCGAGAACGCGTGGAACAGTCCGTTCAAATGGCTCCTCAATATTCTGCGCGGCCTGTGGCTCGTCGTCGCGTGGCACAGTTATCCCGCATGGCTCGTGCTCGAGGTCGGCGCCGACCGGCCGGGTGACATCAAACGCATTGCACGTTGGCTCAGGCCGGATGTCGCGGTACTTACGGGTGTTCCCGAGATACCCGCTCACGTGGAATATTTCCCGTCGCCCGAGGCGCTTGTGAAAGAGAAGCGGATGCTCGCCGAATATCTCAAGCCGGGCGGCAAGCTCGTGCTCAACGGCGACGATATACGTTTGAGAGAGATTCGCTCGGATTTCCGCGGTGCGACGGTGACCTTCGGCGAGGGAGGGGAGAATGACTTTTTTTCTTCGCACGACGAGATTATCTATCAGGACCATATTCCCGCGGGAATGCATTTCCGCATGGACCACGCGGGCTCATCGGTACCCGTCACCATCTACGGCTCGCTGGGATACCCGCGCATCTATGCGGCGCTCGCGGCGTTTGCGGTGGGGGATTGCATCGGTGTTGATTCCATATCAATAGCGACCGCGCTTTCGGGCTGGGCGCCGCCGCCGGGAAGAGTGCGGCTTCTGCGCGGAATCAAAGGCTCGACCATTATTGACGACACATACAACTCTTCTCCGTCGGCGGCACTCGCGGCACTCGACATATTGAAAGAGGTGGGGACAGGGAAGCGGCGAATCGCCGTACTTGGCGACATGCTAGAGCTCGGCAAATATTCTCACGAGGCGCACCGGCAGGTGGGAGAGCGGGCGGCGAAGTGCGCCGACATGCTCATCACTGTGGGTTTCCGAGCCCGCGCATTGGCCGAGGCGGCGCTGGATGCGGGCATGAAAGAAAAGAATATCAGGCAGTACGAGCTTCACGAGGCAGAGCGCGCCGGCAAAGAGCTCGAGGCGGAACTGCGTGAGGGCGACCTCGTGCTCGTGAAGGGTTCGCAGAGCATGCGCATGGAGCGCACGGTCTTGGAAATCATGGCCGAGCCACAGCGCGCCGCCGACCTGCTTGTGCGTATGGACTCGGATTGGCTGACCAGATAATTGCGCGCGACGCCGATAGGTTGTATACAAGAGGTCGCGTCAACTATGGGAGTATTCGGCAAGGGCACTCGGTAGCACACGATACAATCAGCCAACCTCGAGGAGGTCCAAGCCAAAACTTGCAGCTCGTCTGGCACTGCTTCCGAATTTTCCCAAGGGAGCTGACATTTCGTATACGGTGGACGACGAGTCGCTCGGGAATGTCACGGGACATGACGAAAAGAACGGCCGCGTCCTCACCAGAATCGGCTCGTTTGACCCGCATGACATCAAGGTTCTTCCGCCGGAATAGGCGTGGAAAGCGCGCGGGCACGCACAAGCGTTGCCCGCGCTTTCATTTTGTCAAAACAGGATTAGCTATCCACATCCGTATCTTCACAACATTCTTATATTCTTAAGAATGTGAGAGTATGGTGGATATGACCGAGAAGAAAAAGAAAGGACCCAAAAAATTGGAAAGACATTTTAAAGGAGTTTCGAATCACCGGCGGATACAGATACTGCTTCTGGTCGCCCGTAGTCCCGATATTTCACTCGACGATATCGTTGGTGAGGTGAACGGAAATATGAAAACAATTGCCGAACACACACGTCGCCTCATGCTTGCCGGTCTTGTGGAAAAGACATATGCAGGCAGGACGGTCCAACACAAACTTACTCCCTACGGCCGGAAGTTCGTTGAGTTCATTGATGACTTCTCGAGCATCTAGAAACACTCTCATATTCTTAAGAATGTGAGAGTATTGCAAGAAGTGATAGCACAAGAGTGGAAAAAAGTCAGGATTTTAGGTATTATTTCGCGGTAAGGCCCTATCGTCTATCGGTTAGGACACAAGCTTCTCAAGCTTGGAAGCCGGGTTCGATTCCCGGTAGGGTCAAAAATTGACGGAGTCATATTTTGACCCTATACAAACACGCCCGAACTTGTTTTGCCGAGCCCTGCTAAAGTTGCTTTCTCCGCTAAAGTCAAGGACAGGTGCTACGCGCTTCATGCCCACTTGCATTGCCGCTCCTCATTCTTATTATTTGTGGGGGAGGGATTTGGAAAAAGGAATTAGCGGCTAAGGCGAGAGGAAGGTTCCGTATCGTTTTTATGAATCCTTGTTAGAATACACCGATGACGTTGAGCAAAAAATGTAAAAATTGCGGGGATGTATTTCTTAAAAAACCTACGGACTCTTTGCGTTCGTGGAATACACGCACGAAGTTTTGCTCCAAAAGTTGTTTTGATATATTCAGACGCGGTAAACCAAGCCCTTCACCTGCCACAACCTTCAAAAAGGGTCAGCATGTTCCTGTGCCTCTGGAGAGCCGGAGACGCGGCCCTGACAATTCTAAATGGAGAGGCGGACCAGTCTCCTTACCATGTCTCATTTGCAATACGTTTTTTACTGTCGAACATTGTCAAGCTAAAAGAGGTGCGAAAACCTGCTCTCGAACATGTGCAAATGAATTTCGAAGAACACCACTGATGCGAGAAAGGATGAGTGTTGTTCATCGCAAGCGAGTGGCCGACGGACTTCACAATTGTTATTGCGGAGCCGGAAATATTCTGGATCTGATTCGAGATACTGTGGAGTATCGGGAATGGCGCACGAATGTTTTCCAAAGAGATAACTACACTTGTAAAGCGTGTGGGCAACATGGAGGGCGGTTTAATCTAAATGCCGACCACATCAAACCTTTTGCGCTGATTGTGATAGAAAACAACATCGTATCTTTTCAGGATGCGAAGGCGTGTGAGGAACTTTGGGACATCAAAAACGGTAGGACTTTATGCGTTGAATGTCATAGAAAAACGCCAACATATGGGACTCGATTGAAGCTTCCTTCCTTCGCATCGCACATAATTCCCGACGCTGTTTTGTGGTATCCTAATGCCGAAACTTCGATGATAGAAAAAAGTAACATAGAAAATTCTATCTCAATAGTGACGGAGGCGATGAATCGTCGAGGTATTTTCGTAAACTTGAAAATCAACGATATGCCGAGCAGAAACGAGGAGTCCGATTTTGTGCAACTCGTCAGTATAAGCGCAAGAATAATCTTTGGTGACATCTTGAAAGATTTTGATTTTTGGGCCGTGGTTCCGGTGCCAACTCATCGCCGTGTAGAAAATTGGGCATGGATAATCTCTCACAACTTAACAGGAAAAGCGTTCGACCAACTTAACAACAAGGTTGCTCCTAAGATTAGAATCGGATTTTGGGAGAAGGCTCGGGAGGCAGTTAACGAGTTGAATAGAAAAGCGCATGAGAATGTTGTAAATAGGAGAGCCATCCCCGCCGTATTTACTGTTCCTCAAAACGGCGGGTGTGTGTGATTTGCGCGCACGGATAGGGCTGGGAAAAATGGAAATGGTATCATATCCACATGAGCACAAATCCCTATGTGAATGCGTTGCTGGCCGCGGCGTATATCGTCGTCGTGGCTTTTGCCATGTACTTCGGCTCGCAGAATGCGGGGGAGGCGGACAGTGTATTAGCTCCTATTGCCATGCTTTCGCTCCTCGTGCTCTCCGTCGCCGTCATGGGGTACCTCTTTTTCTTTCAGCCCGTCCAAATGTTTATGGCGGGACGCACGGCGGAGGCAAGCGTATTCTTTCTGAAAACTGTCGGCGCTTTTGCTCTCATCACGTTCGTGTTCCTCGCGCTCCTCTATGTATATCCCAAATCGGAAACGCCAAGCGGGAAGCTCATGAACATCGAGTCATACGTATCCCAAAACATTTCCGGACTCTCGCCTGAGAAGGCCGTTCTGGGCGGGACGTTTTATGTTACGGAAATACAGGCGAAGGACGGCAAAGGTGTTGTGTACTACGAAGACGGACACATTGACCTCGTCGCGGACTTCACCTATACGGCATCGAAGATGCAGGGCACTGATATCACGTCATTCACTGTCCGCCGGTAACGTCTGGTATTATTACGGCATGGTCAGAAAAATAGTCTCATTCTTCGATAAGCTCGAAGACAAAATTCGCATCCGCCTGAGCCACAATCCGATTCTCTACTCCATCATCGGTGGCATCGGTATCGTCCTCTTTTGGAAAGGTGTGTGGGAGGTTGCGGAGCTGTTTCCGTTTTTGCACGGTATGGGCTCGGTCATCTTGGGGACGCTGATACTCCTGATTACTGGTCTTATGGTCTCGTTCTTCATCGGCGAGAGCATCATTATTTCCGGTTTCAAAAAAGAGAAGAAGCTCGTGGAGAAAACGGAGGCGGAGGTTTCTATGGAGAAGCTGTCGATAGACTACGTGGTTTCGGAGCTCGACCATATTGAGAAAGAATTGGACGAGCTGAAAAAAGGCAAAGACAACACCCATCGCAAAATCCCGCTGTAAAGCGGTCACGACTTTCCCCATTGTCCGGCTCATGATGTCCACACGTTTTGCCGCGACGTGGTAAGTGCGTATAAGTGTGTTAATTTAGTGCGATGGAGTCCGACATCAAAGACATCAATCTGGCGGCGGCGGGGAAACAGCGCATCGAGTGGGCCGAGCGCGATATGCCGGTGCTCGCCCAGATTCGCGCACGCTTCGAAAAGGAGCAGCCGTTCAAAGGAAAGACGCTTGCGGCGGTGCTACATGTGACGGCCGAGACCGCCAATCTCATGCGCACGCTCAAAGCGGGCGGTGCGAATGTATTTCTCTCCGCATCCAATCCGCTCTCTACTCAGGACGATGTCGCCGCCGCGCTCGTCGCGGAATACGGCATTCCGACCTTTGCGATAAAAGGCGAGAGCAAGGAAACGTTTTTCAAACACATTGAAGCGCTTATCGCACAGAAGCCGGTGCTCACTATGGACGACGGTGCCGACCTCGTATCGACCATTCACCAAAAGCATCCGGAATTGCTGCCGAACATTCTTGGTGGTACCGAGGAGACTACGACGGGCGTCATCCGTCTGCGCGCGATGCACAAAGATGGCGCGCTCAAAATGCCGATAGTCGCCGTGAATGACGCGAAGACGAAAAACTTGTTCGACAATCGCTACGGTACGGGCCAATCCACGCTCGACGGCATCATCCGCGCGACCGACGTACTACTCGCAGGCAAGACATTTGTAGTCGCAGGCTACGGTTGGTGCGGCAAAGGTCTCGCGATGCGCGCCAAGGGGATGGGCGCAGGAGTTATCGTCACGGAAATCGACCCCATCAAAGCACTCGAGGCAGCGATGGACGGATTCTACGTAACGACCATGGATAATGCGGCAACGGTGGGCGACATATTCTGCACCGTGACCGGCAATATTGACGTGCTCACCGAGCGCCATTTCAAAGTAATGAAGGACGGCGCCATCGTGTGCAACTCGGGCCACTTCGATGTGGAAATTTCTATCAAAGATCTTCAGAGGCTCGGAGGCAAACCCAAGCGTGTTCGTGACAACGTAGACGAGTACGTGTTGAGGAAGTTAAACCTGCACAACAAAGACACGGAATTCAAGGGAGTCAAGCGGATTTACCTTCTTTCCGAAGGACGGCTTGTGAATCTCGCCGCCGCGGAGGGGCATCCCGCGAGCGTGATGGACATGAGCTTCGCGACGCAGGCGCTCGGAAGTGCATGGATGGCGACGCAAGCTATGCCGCTCGCTCCCGGTGTCTACGAAATCCCCGAAGAGACGGAACAGATGATTGCCAAGCTCAAACTCTCCGCTATGGGCAGCTCAATCGATGAGCTCACAAACGAGCAGAAAAAGTATCTCGCCAGCTGGCAGGAAGGAACCTAACCGAGAAATGGCTTAAAATATAGGTTTGCTTCTTCAGAAAGCAGTCATCAGGCCACGAAAAGGCATTGACAGTCAAGGGTTAACGTGCTAGTATTAGCGGGTAAGGTAATCCCTTGCGCGCATGACAGGAATCTTCAATACGGCCCTTATCGGGCTTTTCGCTTTGTCGGGTATGGGCGGGCACACGGCCTTTGCCACCACGACAGCGATAGCCCCCATAGAGCCTTCATATCCCTCGTACACCGTCGCAATGACGGGGTACAACGCCGTTGCCGCGCAGACCGACGGCGACCCGCACATCACCGCGAGTGGTGCGTTTTCCAATCCGGACATAATTGCCGCCCGCTCACAGGACCTCGCGGGTGAGCTTCCGTTTGGCACGGTCATCGAGGTGATGGCGGCCTCTTCGTCGCCGAACTGCGGGTACGGACTTGTGGACCAACAGGTCGGTCTCCGTGTCATAGGCGATTCGATGCATTCGCGCATGCGCAACAAGATAGACATTCTCTTTGATATGCAAGACACGGTGCGCGCCGGCGGCAAGGAAACGAATCCGGCGATCGCACTCGGCGTGTGCAAGCGCGTGCAAATACGCGTCGTCGGTAAGATAGACATGAAGAATATCCCCACCACGCAAACCGGTCTCCGTCTCGCCGTCGGCATACTGCCGAAGGCAGATGAGCAACTGCTCGCCGTATACAAATAAGCCGCGTATACTTTCCGTATGAAAGGAGACTATTTCATACCGTGCCGCCGCGTGCGCTTTGAAACACCCAAAAAAGTCTTACTTGATGGACTTTGGTTTGGCCCTAAAAAGCCGGAACAAGTCATTGTGTTTGTGCACGGGCTGTCCTCGTCAACGTTCAGCATGTCGTCGCTCGTCAACGCACTTACCGACGAGAATACTGCGGTCCTCACGTTCAATAATCGTGGTTTTGAAAAGGTTTCCAAGATGCGACTGGCGGGCAAACGAAAGTGGATACTCGTGGGCGGTGCCCATGAGGTTTTTACTGACTGTCTCGATGATATCAACGGAGCGGTACGTTTTGTCCAGGGAAAAGGAGTGCGTACTGTATATCTAGCAGGCAGTTCCACCGGTTGTCAGAAATCTGTATATTGGGCCTATAAAAGTAAGAAAAAGGGAGTAAAAGGACTAATCCTGCTCGCTCCGCTCAGTGATTACACGATATCAAAGGACGACAAAGAGAAAGTCGGTCGGGCACTCAAGGTGGCTAAGCGGTTGGTGCGGGCTGGAAAGCATCATGAACTTCTCCCTCTGTCTGTTTGGCCGCAACTTCAAGACGCACAGAGGTTCCTTAGTCTGTACTCGGGAGACAGCCAAGAGGAAATATTCACTTACTGGGACCCCAAGCGTAAGGCGAAAACACTTGAATCGGTGCGGTTGCCTGTACTCGTTCTGCTTGCCGAAAAAGACGAATACGCCGACCGGCCGGCACAAAAGATAGGGGACTGGTTCGCGGAACATCTGAAAATAGGTGATGAAATCGTCGTGGTGCCGCGTGTCGGACACAGTTTCAAGGGGGCGGAGAAGCAAGTAGCTCGGCACGTCAAGAGGTTCATTGGTACGTAGAAAGGGACGCATTCCCGTGTTAAAATGCCGCGCAATGGAAGGCGGAATTCATGTCGCATTGGCACCGGAAGTCATCGGTACTGTTTTTGGCATTCCGATAACCAACACACTCATTACGAGCTGGGCAGTCATCGTTATTTTGCTCGTCGTCGGAATCCTCGTTGGGCGCGGAGTGAAGCTTATCCCTAGCCGTTTCCAACTCCTCCTTGAGACGCTTTTCAGCTTCGTGTACGACTACATCGCGGAGACGCTGGAGAGCAGAAAGTTGGCGCGTCGCTTTTTCCCCCTGCTTACGACAATTTTCCTTTTCATTTTCACATCTAATCTCCTCGAATTCACGCCGGGCATCGGCTCGTTCGGCATCTATCACTCGTGGGGCGGGGAATTCATACCGCTTTTTCGCAGTGTGAATACGGACCTCAATGTCACTTTGATGCTCGCGATATTATCGTTCCTCGTCATTGAGGTTTCAGGCATTGTTGCCATCGGTGCGTGGCGGTACGGCGGCAAGTTCCTCAATTTCCGTCACGGATTCATCGGCTTTTTTGTCGGCATCATTGAATTTTTCAGCGAACTAGCGCGCATCGTTTCATTTTCGTTCCGACTTTTCGGCAATGTCTTCGCGGGCGAAGTGCTTATTCTCGTCGTTACGTTTTTCCTTCCATTCATTGCACCCGTGCCGGTTATGATGTTCGAAATCTTCGTCGGCTTCGTCCAAGCGGCCATCTTCGCGCTTCTCACCTTGTTCTTCATCAAATTGGCAATCGCAGAACCGCATTGATCCAATGTTGACCATCAGGCTGGATTAGTTAGACTTATATTGTCGCCGTCGGTTGCTCCTTCGGAGTGTAAACGGTGACTCCGAGCTTCGCTCGGATGCTGGCGTCGTCAGACGTTGGCCTGTCTGCGTCCTCCGCGTGTCCCGGCAATCGAGACACAATGCAGGTTTGCAGACTTCCTCGTGAGAAGGCCGGTCCAGACCGGCATAAGGTTCGCAACAGCATACTCGTACGTTGCGAAAGGGGAGGTGGCCGGTGGTCACCTCCCCGCTAACTTTTCCATTTTCTCTATGCTAAAATGGGGCGGTCGAAATTAACATTATTATTGCTAGTGCCTAAAACCTAGTCCCTAGCACCTATAACCTAGTTCATATGGATTTGGAATCAACAAAGACACTCGCCATGGCGGTCGCCGTCGGCTTCGGCATGATAGGTCCGGGTATCGGCGTCGGCCTCGTCGCGGCTTCTGCACTCGAGGCTATCGGACGTAATCCGGAAGCAGCCGGCAAGATTCAGCCCCTCATGTTCACGGGTATTGTCTTCGCGGAAGCGCTCGCGATTTTTGCCCTCGTTGTCGGCTTCATCGTTAAATTCGTGTAAACACGAATGTTCTAATTGTTCAATATGTTCTACATGTTCTAGCGCGCTTTCAATTGCACTTTCAACATTTAGAACAATTACAACATCTACCACATGTCAGATCTCTTCGCAGCATTCGGTGTCAATTGGAAACTGCTTCTCGTACAAGCGGTGAATTTCGGATTGCTCCTTTCTGCGCTTACGTATTTCCTCTACAAGCCGGTTCTCCGGATGATAGACGAGCGTCGCGAGAAGGTCGCCGAAGGCGTGCGCACTGCAGAAGAGGCCGACCGCAAGCTCGCCGACGCGAAAACGGAAGGAGAAGGCATCGTCGGTGATGCGGCGCGCGAGGCCGAGGGACTCGTTGCAACGGCACGTACCCGTGCCGAGGAGAAAGGCGCGGAAATCGTGAAAGCGGCCGAAGCCCGTGCGAACGCGACGCTCAAAGACGCGCAAGCGCGCGCCGAAGAGGCAAAACGCTTGGCGTTGCAGGAAAGCTCCAAAGAAATCGCACGGGCGGCGATGCTCGCGGCGGAAAAGATACTTCGTGAAAAGTCGGCTTAATTCTTTTATGGATTGCTACGTACTACGTTCTACGAACTAATGACCATGGAATCTGCATACGCACAGGCACTATGGAAGATGGTGGAAGGCGGTATGTCGCCGGCGAAAGCCGTGCATGAGCTACGCGACCTCCTCAAGGCGCGAGGGCGCGAGGCACTTTTGCCACGAATAGGGCGGGCGTTCGCGCGTATCGCCGAGCGGGAGGGAAAGCGCACGGGTGTCACGCTCTCTGTTGCGCGCGAAAAGGACGAACGCGCCGCAAAGAGCGCGGTAAAACAGATTCTTGCGGAGTTCGGTGTCGAGCCGAAGGAGGTGAACATTCATGTGGATGATTCGCTCATCGGCGGTTGGCGTCTCGAGGGCCGCGAGCATCTCGTAGATGCAAGTTATAAAAGAATTCTGGTAGACGTGTATAATGCCGCCACTAGAACCTAGTCCCTAAAACCTATTTAATATGGATACATCAACGGTAGAGAAGATTGTGAAAGAAATCGAGAACATCGCCCCTTCACACGAGGGCGCGCATGTGGGCAAGGTCGTTTCCGTCGGCGACGGCGTCGTCGCGATAGACGGACTCTCCAAGGCTGTGATGAGCGAGATTGTTGTGTTCGAGGAGGGCAAAGGCAAGAAGCTCAAGGACTCGATGGAGACACAGGGCGAACTCTACGGCCTCATTCTGAACCTCGAAGAAGACGGCGTCCGTGCTTCCATTCTCGGCGAGACATCGCGCGTGAGTGAGGGCATGACGGTCAAATCCACCGGCCGCATTCTCTCCGTGCCGGCAAGCGAGGAGATGCTCGGGCGCGTGGTCAATGCCCTCGGCGAACCGGCCGACGGCAAAGGCCCGTTCAAGAAGACGACCATGATGCCTGTCGAGCGACAGGCCGCAGGCGTCATCGACCGCAAGGGAGTTTCCGTCCCGCTGCAGACCGGCATCAAAGCGATTGACGCGATGATTCCAATCGGTCGCGGCCAGCGCGAGCTCATCATCGGTGACCGCGGTACGGGCAAGACGACCGTCGCCATCGACACTATTTTGAACCAAAAGAACGAGCCCAAAGACAAACGCCCGATTTGTATCTACGTCGCTATCGGTCAGAAGGAGAGTAAGACCGCGCGCATCGCACAACAGCTTCGCGAACAGGGTGCGATGGAGTACACCATTATCGTGGACGCACCGGCCTCGACGCCGGCGGCGCTCCAGTATCTCGCGCCGTTTTCCGGAGTCGCTATCGGCGAGTACTTCATGGATCAGGGCAAGGACGTGCTTATCATCTACGACGACCTCTCCAAGCAGGCGACCGCGTACCGCCAGCTCTCGCTCCTCTTGCGACGTCCGCCGGGCCGCGAAGCATATCCGGGCGACATTTTCTACCTGCACTCCCGCTTGCTCGAACGTGCGTGCCGCGTCAGCGAAGAAAAGGGCGGTGGTTCCATCACCGCGCTCCCCATCATCGAAACGCAGGAAGGCGACGTGTCCGGTTACATTCCGACAAACGTTATCTCCATCACCGACGGCCAGATGTTCCTCATTACCGACCTCTTCAACAAGGGCATTCGCCCCGCAATCGATGTCGGTATTTCTGTCTCCCGCGTGGGCTCAGCCGCGCAGACCAAGGCGATGAAAGGAGTCGCGGGCGGCATCAAGCTGGAGCTCGCGCAATTCCGCGACCTTGAAGCGTTCATGCAATTCGCATCGGACCTCGACAAAGAAACGGCCGACCGAATTGAGTCCGGCCGCCGCATGGTGGAGGTGCTCAAACAAAAGAACGGCGCACCAATCCCCATCGAAAAGCAGGTCGCCGTTCTCTACGCCGCCAACAGCAAGTTCTTTGCGGAGGTACCGGTGGGCAAGGTTACAGCTGTCGAGGCGCAGTTTACCCAATTCCTCGATGCGCAGTATGCGAAGACTCTCGCGGAAATAAAGAAGAGCGGTCAGCTTTCCGACGATACGAAGAAGAAGCTGAACATCGCGGCGGGGGAATTCCAACTCGCACACAAAGAACTTTTTAGCAGTACTTAGTCTGTTAGTACGTAGAACGTAGGAATCACGCACCTCATCTCTACGAACTACGTTCTAACTACTACGAACTAAACTATGGCCAATCTCAAGAGCATCAAGTCGAAAATCATCTCATACAAGAAGACGGGCACGGTGACGCACGCGATGGAGGCGGTTTCGGCCGTAAAAATGCGAAAAGGGCAGGAGCGCGCCCTCTCGGGTCGCGCATACGCGGCTTCGGCGCTCTCTATCCTCGAACGCATTTCCGCGACGCCCGAGTCTCGGCACTACCAGGTACTGCGGATGCGCCGCGGGCTCCCGGCACTCGTTGGCCTCGACAAGCTTTGCGTCGTCGTTATTACGAGCGACAAGGGACTGGCAGGGGCACTTAATAGCGGCGTCATCCGGATGGCGGAGAAAGAGATCGCGAGTAGAGGGTTCGGCACACACAACACGGCCGTTGTCGCCATCGGTAAGCGTGGAGCGGACCACTTCGCGTCCCGCGGATACGACGTACGTACGCGACTCGACAACGTCAGCGACGGTGTGTCGGAGCAGGAGGTAACGGTCCTGACCGAACATATCCTTTCGTGGCACGCAGACGGCGATATCGCTTCGTGCGTGGTCGTGTATCAAAATTTCGTTTCGACTTTCGAGCAGGAGCCGGCCTCGAGACAGATTATTCCGCTGAAACCGCAGATGATAGCCGAGATGATAGCGGGTATCCGGCCGGCGCGGGGCAAATACGCGCCGCATTCGGGGAAAAAGCCGGAAACGCACGCGGTCGCGTACTCGATTGAACCGGATGCCGATGAGGTGCTCTCGGTACTTTTGCCAAAGCTTGTGACAATAGCCCTGTTCCACGCACTGCTCGAGAATAAAGCATCCGAACACTCGGCTCGCATGGTCGCGATGAAAAGCGCGACCGATAAGGCCAAAGAAATGGCGCATGGTCTCACGCGCACGTTCAACAAGGTCCGTCAGGCCGCCATCACGCGCGAAGTGTCCGAAATTACTTCCGGTATTGAGGCGATGAAATAGCTCGTATGCGCGAACTGCTTATCGCGACACATAACAGAGGTAAGCTTGTCGAAATTGAAAAGTTACTTGCAGGAGTAGCCGTTAAATTATTGACCGTGGATGATGTTGGATTTGATGCTGACTTCCGTGTGGATGAGGTAGGGGAGACATTCGAAGGTAACGCACTCATCAAGGCATTTATCTGCGGCAAGAAATCGGGCAAGCTTTCGCTTGGCGAAGATTCGGGGCTTGAAATTGACGCGCTTGGCGGTAAACCCGGTGTACAGACGAAACGATATGCGGAAGGCACGCCGGACAACGGGCACGCAAAAATATTTGCGGAGCTCGCAAATGTACCGGACGAGGAACGTGGCGCGCAATTTCGCTCCGTCATCGCGCTGTATGACCCCGGTACGGACGTAGTCCGGATTTGCGAAGGGATAGCGAGAGGCAAGATTACCCACGAGGCCCATGGCACCAACGGCTTCGGGCAGGACCCGATTTTTCTGTACGACGACACGGGCAAAACCGGCGGAGTCATGACGACGGAGGAAAAGAATGCGGTAAGTCACCGCGCAAAATCGCTCGTAAAAATAAAAGAGCTTCTCAAAAAATTTATATGACACAAATACACCCGCTCGTCGGTACCGGCGTATGGATACACAAGGAGGGTAAGGTTCTGCTTGCGAAAAGAGCAGGCGAGAAACGGGCCGGAGCAGGCGAGTGGTGCCCGCCGGGCGGCCATTTGGAAATGAACGAGACTCTCGAAGAGTGTGTCATTCGCGAGACTATGGAAGAAGCCGGAGTCGAAATCGAAAACATCAGACTTATCACAATCACGGAAGATCCGAACCCGGAGGCGGGAACGCATTATCTGACGTTCTTTTACGTAGCCGAATGGGCGTCAGGTGAACCTCGTCCGCTTGAGGGTGAGCCGGAAGATTGGGGCTGGTTCGATTGGCACAACTTGCCGAAGCCTCTTTTCAGACCCGTACTCGAGTTTCTCGAAAAGGGTATTAATCCACTTGAATGGAAGGCATAAAGGCGTTAAACTACTGCATCTTATGACAAAAGGAACAGTTACACAGATTATCGGTCCGGTCGTTGACGTCCGTTTCGACACGAATTTGCCGCCTATCAAAAACGCGCTTCGCGTGAAGCACGGCGCTTCCACGATTACGCTGGAAGTCGCCCAGCACCTCGGGCTCAATCGTGCGCGCTGTATTGCGATGCAAGACACCGCAGGATTGGCGCGTGATGCGGAGGTTACCGACACAGGTGCGGCAATCTCCGTCCCCGTCGGTGCTGTGGCCCTCGGAAGAATGTTCAATGTCATCGGCGAGCCGATTGACGGTCTTCCTCCAATCCCGCGAGGAGACACCTCCAAGGAAGAGTCACCTCGCTGGCTTCCGATTCACCAAGACCCGCCGCCGTTCGCCCGTCAGTCCACCAAAGCGGAGCTTTTTGAAACAGGAATCAAAGCGGTAGACCTGCTCGCTCCATTCATCAAAGGCGGCAAGGTCGGCCTCTTCGGCGGCGCCGGTGTCGGCAAGACTGTTCTCATTCAGGAGCTCATTCACAACGTCGCTTCCGAACACGGCGGCTATTCCGTATTCGCCGGTGTCGGCGAGCGTGTGCGCGAAGGCAACGACCTCTATCATGAAATGAAAGAATCGGGCGTGCTCGCGAAGACCGCGCTCGTGTTCGGCCAGATGAACGAAGTGCCGGGCGCCCGTGCGCGTGTCGCACTCTCGGGTCTCACCATGGCCGAGGCGTTCCGCGACGAAGGCGGAAAAGACGTACTCTTTTTCATGGACAACGTGTTCCGCTTCGTGCAGGCGGGTTCCGAAGTATCCTCACTTCTCGGTCGCGTGCCGTCCGCCGTCGGATATCAGCCGACGCTTGCGGAAGAAATGGGTCTCCTGCAGGAGCGCATCACCTCGACTACTGAGGGTTCTATTACATCCGTACAGGCAATCTACGTACCTGCCGACGACCTCACCGACCCCGCGCCGGCGACTACTTTTGCCCACCTCGATTCCACCATCGTGCTCTCCCGCGCGCTTGCATCACTCGGCATCTATCCCGCCATCGACCCGCTCGAATCGGGCTCAACGGCGCTCACGCCCGAAATCGTCGGCGAGGAGCACTACCGTGTCGCCAACGAAACACGCCGCGTGCTCCAACGCTACAAGGATTTACAGGACATCATCGCCATTCTCGGTATTGAAGAGCTCTCCGACGAGGACAAAAGACTCGTCTATCGCGCGCGCAAAATCCAGCGCTTCCTTTCGCAACCGTTTGCAGTCGCAGAGGCGTTCACCGGTGCCAAAGGCAAGTATGTCTCTTTGGCCGACACTGTCCGCTCGTTCGCCGAGATTCTCGACGGCAAACACGATGCGCAGAACGAGCAGGCGTTCTATATGAAAGGGTCGATTGCAGAAGTGCAATCGTAATTTTCAATTTACAATTATCAATTTTCAGTGAATTTTCAATGTTCCAATTTGGAAATTAAATCATTGGTCATTGATTGAAAATTGGAAATTGAGAATTGAAAATTTGCTATGACCAATACATTCCACCTCACCATCGCGTCAGTCGGCGAGACCCGTTTCGACGGCGCCGCTGTTTCCGCCACACTTCCGACGACGGCCGGAGAAGTGACCGTACTGCCGCACCATGAACCGCTCGTGAGCACACTGAAGCCCGGCACGATTACGGTGCGCAAGACGCTCGGCGAGCCGCAACAGTTCCAAGTGGAAAGCGGCGTACTCGAAGTCTCCAACAATCGCGTTGTCGTACTGCTCTAGCTCATTATCCTCAGCGACTACGCTTCGCGTGTCGCCACCATCTACTAACAGGGTACAATGAGCGCAATGCGACTCTTCGTGTCCTTTTTTGCTGTACTCGCTTTAAGTCTGCCGTACGCCGTAGACGCCGCCGCGCCAAAGTGTTTTATGTCATCCAAGAGTGATTTAAGCGGCACGAAATCATTCAATCTTACGTCGACGGCTGACGTGAATGCGTATAAAACCTTTGTGATGGGCGGACTCCTATGTCCCAGTGCCTGCTACGACGCTGCGGCTATATTTACGTTCAAAGGCACTAGTGTAGTAGTGCAGGTGAAAAATACTAACAAGTGCGACCCGAGCAAGGAGCCCACGAAGGAAACAGCGACAGCCGCAGGTCGGGGATGCAGCGCCGGACAGAAACCACCCTCCATTGCTGTGAAATTGGTCGGTTCGGCACGAAAGCTGAGTCCGATACAGGATCGATGTGACGTCGACGCTATTACAAAAGCAGTAGACGGGACCCCGAGTGAAGGCGCTACCGTAAGTTCGGCATTCGTCCTACAGGCGCACCTCTCGGAAAAGATTGCCGATATCAACGTGGACACCGAGGCGGGCCGCACGCAACTCTCCGAAATCCTGCAAAAATTGGGACGAACAGAAGCGGAAGCGGCCGCGCAGGTGAGCGACCCAGACAAAGCGGGTGATGTTCAAAAGCAGTTGCTGTCATACGTGGGGACGGACAAAGCGGCAGCTCAAGACGCGGCCAATGCTCTGGGTCTCAAACTCAACGGCAACCTGACGGACCAAGAGCGCCTGAATCCCGACAACTTCAAGTCCATTCTCAATGACTTCGAGCATCAGTCTCTGCGTGAGACATTCGGACAAATGACGGGGTTTAACGCACCTGATGATGGCGGGATTACCGACCACGAAAAGGCGCGATGCGCGATATCAAAAAACGAAAGCGGAAGTTGCGGCGGGAACTACAGCACTATAGGTCCACCGACGCGTAACGGCGGACGTGCAATCGGCAGATATCAGGTCATGGACTACAATGTTCCGTCTTGGACGGCACAGGCGTGCGGGCGCTCGATGTCTCCATATGAATTCCGCGCCAGTCCGGATTGTCAGGACAAGGTGTTCGACAAAATCTTTGGCGGTTATGTGACGTCGTGCGGAAGCTACGCTGGCGCGGCATCAAAATGGTTTAGCGGCAAATGCGCGATTGGCGGCGGCGGTGACGGTTATATTTCAATATCGGGGTATGTGCAGAAATTTATGAGGACATTCGGCGGGAACGACTTTATTCCCTTCGGAGCACGAAACAGTATGTACACCGCCGGTTCGAGTCCGTTCGCCAACGTCAATCCGTTGGGGCCGACAGGACAGAACAACATTGTCTGCGATTCCGACGGGTACTGTTATCTGACAAACTCGTATGCGTATAACACTACAGCGCCCGTCGGGTATCCTGCAGGTGGAGTTGCACAACCGCTCATGCCATCCGGACGAGTGTCTACCGGCGGTCAAGTGTCCACCGGCGGACAAATTTCCACACAGTCGTCGGGGCTCACTGATGCACAGCAACTCGCACAGTACGCGGGCGGAACGAGTGGCTCGGGAAGTACGGTCACCACACCCGTGCCGCCCGTCGCCACGCTCATTGCACAGCCGCAAACGGTGTTCAAGGACAATCCCCTGACCGTTTCGTGGTCTACCGTCGGCATGCGTGCCGACCAACAGTGCATCGTCCTTGTCCAATCTGGCAACACACCTGCGCGGCTCGCACAGGGCAATGAAGGTTCGAAAACGATTGCGGCGACTCCGTCGGGTACACTCACATTCACTCTGCAATGTCTCGCGATACTCGGCGGCCAGCAAGTGACAAAAACCGCTTCTGTTATAGTGAACTAATGTCATTTACGCGCACTCTAGAAGACTTCGTGTGTGAGAACTGTGCATCCCGGGTAAAAGGCGATGGGTACACCAACCACTGCCCGAAGTGCCTGTGGAGCAAGCATGTGGATATCGAGCCGGGGGATAGGGCGGAGAGTTGCGGCGGCATGATGGAACCGGTCCGGCTCGAAGGCTCAACACCCGCGTATCGCATCGTTCACCGGTGCGTGAGATGTGGAACGGAGCGAAAAATCAATGTTCACAAGGAAGATGACCCCTCGTCAATTCTCGAGCTCGCAAGGGCAGGTGGATAACTTGCACGCGTCAGTTCATGTGTCATAGTTAACGCATGGGTATACACCGCAACGAGAAGGAAAATTGGCTCTATAAATACCGCCCGCATTATCCGCGGTTTGAGCAGATACCGCACTACTATGGCGACGTGGTACGCATGCTTTTTCTGGTCGCGGCGGTCGTCATGCTCGGCGGCGCGCCTTTCTATGCGGACATGCTCAAACAGCAGCTACCGTTCCTTATCGTAGGCGCCGCGGTCATGGTGATGCTTGCCGCTACCACAAATCCGTGGAGTGTAATGGTCATGCGCCTCAATGCGGTGGTCTCCGGTGTGGGTGCTGTAGTGTTTGAGTACTGGGCGCTCACGAATTACCAGACCGGTTCGCCGATTGAATTTGCCCTACGGCAGGTAATCGCCCTCATGTGCGTGTTCGCGTTTTACTTTGCTCTGAAAACCCTGCGCTCGATGCTGATGGGGACGGTGGGCAAGGAGGCCGACTTGACCGAGTTTGGAGACAGCAAGACCAAAGAGGCTGTAGAAGGGCTCGAGGAATTCAGCGAACCTGTTGCGGAAGACGGGCTTGGGCATGTGCCCGCGCTTGAAGATGACACAGGAAACGACTGATTGCACAGACTCGCATTTGCATGACGGCAAAGAAGATTTTCATATTGTACGGTCACCCCGATTCGGTCGGACTTTGTCATGACATTGCCGATGCCTACGAAGTGAGCGCACGTGCGGCCGGACATAGTGTGAGCCGGTTGAATATCGGAGAGATGCGCTTCGACCCCGTGTTGCATCACGGCTATCGCTCCAGACAGGAGCTCGAGCCGGACCTTGTGCGTTTTCAGCAGCTCGTGAAAGAGTGCGACCATTTCGTCATCGTGCATCCGGTGTGGTGGGTCGGCATGCCGGCGCTTCTCAAAGGGCTATTTGACCGTGCGTGGCTTCCGGGTTCCGCGTTCCGC
Source organism: Candidatus Kaiserbacteria bacterium RIFCSPHIGHO2_02_FULL_55_25 (assembly GCA_001781335.1). Classification (GTDB taxonomy): domain Bacteria; phylum Patescibacteriota; class Minisyncoccia; order Phycocordibacterales; family UBA2100; genus UBA10103. Next base: position 25,007 of record MFLL01000001.1, read on the forward strand.
TATATCAGAACCAAAACGGGGCAGAACACCATCTTTTGGCACCGGCTTTTCCGAGGGAAAAGTGCGCGCATCGTTATTACGAGCGGCACTGCCCCGTGGCTCGTGCGTGCCCTGCCCGGCAACGTAAATGCCCAGCTCAAATGGGGGATATTGTGGTACTCGGGGTTCAGCGTGCGCTCGACATGGATTGGTCCTGCGGAACATATACCCGAGCGGACAAAAGCCCGTTGGATTGAAAAAGTCCGCAAGCTTGGCACGAAAGGCAAGTAGCTTCCAGGCTTGTTTTCGGCTAGTATTGCACCTCATGGCCCTATCAATAGGAATTGTCGGTTTGCCGAACGTCGGGAAGTCGACGCTTTTTAATGCACTTACCAAAAAAGGGGTGCCTGCGGAAAATTATCCGTTTTGCACCATCGACCCGTCGGTGGGCGTTGTCGCCGTGCCTGATATCCGTCTCCAAAGATTGAGCGAAATGTCGCATTCCGCGAAAACAGTTCCGGCGGCAGTGGAATTCGTAGATATTGCAGGGCTTGTGAAAGGTGCGTCGGAAGGGGAAGGGCTCGGCAATCAGTTCCTCTCGCACATCCGCGAGGTAGATGCTATCGCAGAAGTCGTGCGGGTATTTGATGACGAAGATGTTCATCACGTGGCGGGGACTGTAGACCCGCGGCACGATATCGAAATTATCGATATGGAGCTCATCCTCGCGGACATGCAGTCGGCCGAAAAACGCCTTGACCGCGTTGAGCGTGATTCAAAAGGCGGCGACAAAGCGGTCGTTGCCGAACGTGATGTATTGAGAAAAATTGTCCCCGCCTTGCAGCAGGGGAAAGCGGCGCGCACCGTGGAGCTCGATGAAAAAGAGAAAGCGGCGGCAAAGGCACTGCACCTGCTCACCATGAAGCCGGTTTTGTATGTTCTGAACAGGAAAAGTGGGACGGTGAATGTGGACGCCGAGAACGGTGAGCGCTGGCGTGAGCTCAAAGACTTTTTTGAAACAGCCAATGCGAGCTACGTGGTGGTAGACGCCGGAGTCGAGCGCGAACTCTCGGATGTACACGATGACGAACGCGCAGATTTCCGCCGCGAGCTCGGCGTAAACGACGACGGTATCGACGACCTCATCAAGGCGGGGTATTCACTTCTCGACCTTATTTCATTCTTTACGACCGGCGAAGATGAGTCGCGCGCATGGACCATCCGGCGCGGTTCGACAGCACCGGAGGCCGGTGCGGCAATCCACACCGATTTCCGTGACAAATTCATCCGTGCCGACGTTATCCAATGGGACAAACTTCTGGAAATCGGTTCGTGGTCAAAAGCGCGTGAAAAGGGTCAGGTTCGCTCCGAGGGCAAAGAGTATGTCGTCGAAGACGGAGACGTGATGGAATTTAAGCACTCCTAGTCGTCACTCGACAGAAGGGGGTCTTGTGTCATACTTTACCCTATATGGACAAACCTAAGGTAACTCCCAAAGATTTCGTGCTTTGGCTCGGTGCGATGGCCGCCCTCTACGGAGGCGTGGTCTCATTTATCACGCTCGTGTTTGACTACATTAATCACGCGTTTCCTAATCCGGTCACAAATTACTACGTAGACCAGTCTTCAAGCATCAGCTACGAGTCGGCTTCGCTCATTGTGCTCACGCCGGTCTTCCTCGTCTTGATGCGCGTCATCCGCCGCTCCATTGCGGCCGACCCGTCGCGCAACGAAATATGGGTGCGTCGCTGGGCACTGTTCCTGACGCTTTTTCTGGCGGGTGCGGCGATGGTCATCGACCTCATCGTCCTCCTCAACACCTTCCTCCAAGGCGAAGACTTGACCACCAGTTTCCTTCTCAAAGTTCTCACCGTGCTTCTCGTGACAGGGCTCGGGTTTATGCACTTCATGGCCGACCTTTGGGGGTACTGGGACCGTGAGAAAGCGCGGGCGCGAATGGTGAATTACGCGGTCGGAGTGCTTGTGCTCGTCACCATCATCGCCGGATTCTTCATCATCGGCACACCGCAACAGATGCGCGCACTAAAACAAGACGCTATCCGCGTGCAGGACCTGCAGAACATTCAGTGGCAGATTGTCAATTACTGGCAGCAAAAAGAGAAACTTCCGGCGGTTCTCGAGAATGTGAACGACCCGATAAGCAACAATCCCATTCCGAACGACCCGCAGACCGGTGAAGCGTACACGTACAAGATGACGGGTAAAATGTCTTTCCAGCTTTGCGCTACTTTCGCGACAGCGGGAGGAGGTCTGCAATATGGTTACGTCGAGCGCGCCGTTGAACCCATGGCCATAGACGGCAAACCTACACAAGACAACTGGCAGCATGATGCCGGCGAGGTTTGCTTTGACCGCGCCATAGATCCTGAAAGATACCCCCCTTATTCGAAGACGCGGTAAGGCATATAAAGAACCGCCGGCTCCCGCCGGCGGTTCTTTTATAGCCCGATGGTGCGTGGTAATCTGGTACCAACCTCATGAAAAACTACGACCATAAAGGCATAGAGAAGAAATGGCAGGATTTCTGGACCAAGAACAAGATTTACACGACCCCTGACTCCGCGCCAAAGAAAGATAATTTCTATCTCCTCGTCGAGTTCCCGTACCCCTCTGGCAACCTCCATGTCGGCCATTGGTACGCCTTTGCGGTGCCGGACATTTTGGCCCGTTATCACCGCATGCAGGGCAAAAATGTCCTCTATCCGATAGGGTTTGATGCATTCGGACTCCCTGCGGAAAACGCCGCCATCAAGAACAAGCTCAACCCACGCAAATGGACGGAAGGGAACATCGCGTACATGAAGAAGCAGATTCAGTCGATGGGCACATCGTTCGACTGGTCGCGCGAGGTCGTCACGTGCGACCCGTCGTACTACAAATGGACACAGTGGCTCTTCTTACAGCTCTACAAGAGAGGGCTCGTCTATCAGAAGGAGACGGCGGTCAATTGGTGCCCCAAGGATAAGACGGTGCTCGCCAATGAGCAGGTCGTCGACGGCAAGTGCGAGCGTTGTGATACGGAAGTCGAGCAGCGGCAGATGCTCCAGTGGAATATCAAGATTACCGATTATGCCGACCGTCTCATAGAAGACCTCGAGCCGCTCAACTGGCCGGAGCAGATAAAAGAATCGCAAAGGAATTGGATAGGCCGCTCAGAGGGTGCGGAGATTGATTTTCCGCTTGAAATGGGCAAAAAATACAAGTTCGTCTACCTGCACGGGTATAAGAGTAAGGCTGACAGACCCCGCAATCATTGGTACAGGGCAGGTTTGGAGGCGCTTGGACATGAGGTGATAATACCGGACTTGCCGAATTCAAATAATCCAGTCGAAGAGGAGCAAGTAAAAATTGCGATTGAGGCTACGGATTACGACGAAAACACTGTTCTTATTGGGCACAGCTTGGGTGCTGTTGTTGCGATGAAGGCGCTTCAAAAAATGAACAAAAAGATAGCACGGCTCGTGCTTATTGCGCCTACGATTGACCCTGCGTTTCCGGGCGCTGAAGAGAGACCGTTCCACAAAACCTTTAAATGGGACATTGACTATGAATTGCTGAAGAAACTGGCGCCCAATCGGCTTCTTCTTTCTGATCTGAAAGAGCCTGAAGTCAGAATCAATTACATTCGCCACCTCGCGCCGAAACTGGATGCGCAACTCGTTGAAACTCACGCAACTCAAGAACACTTTACGGGTGACAAAGAACCAGACGTTCTAATGTGGTTGCGACCGACAATACGCGTGTTCACGACCCGCTCCGACACGCTCTTCGGTGCAACATACCTCGTGCTTGCGCCCGAACACCAATTTATCAGGCAGTTCTACACAAGTCAGACTTCCTTGAATAAGGCAGAGGTCCAGCAATATGTCAATACTGCATTGAAGAGGAGCGACCTTGAACGCCAGACTGACCAGAAAAATAAAACCGGGGTGAGGCTCGAAGGGGTAAGCGCAATGAATCCTGCTACGGGGGAGAAGGTACCGCTTTATGTGGCGGATTACGTACTCGGGCACTATGGCACCGGTGCCATCATGGCCGTGCCCGCGCACGATGAACGCGACCACGAATTCGCGGAGAAGTTCGGGCTTCCCATCAGGGAAGTTGTCGAGCCCCTCGTCGTTGCCACGAGTGGCTTTGATGCTATTCATCAGGACGAACCGTTCCAGGAGCGCAACAGCATCATTGCCATCGTGAAGCACTGGTCGGAAGACAAATACATTTGTCTCGCGTGGAAGCCGGCAGAATGGAAAGGCTTTGTCGTTGGTGGTATCGAAAAGGGTGAAGATGCCATCGCGGCCGGTGTACGCGAGATCGTCGAAGAGACCGGGTATCAAAAGCCCACGTTCATACGTCAGCTCGGCGGCACCATTCACGACAAGTTCTATCACACGATAAAAAGGGTCAACACGTTCGCTCACTTCACGCCGCTCTTGTTCCAGTTGGAAGACGGAACACATGTCGACATCGCAGATACCGAGAAAGATTTGCATGACGTACATTGGGTCGATGCCGATAAGGTCGCGAATTTTGTGAACAGTCGCGACATCAAGGTCGCTTGGGCGCGAGTGAGCGGTAAGAATATATATACAGGGGAGGGGATACTCAGCAATTCAGGAACATTCAGCGGATTGATGACGGAAGAAGGCCGTAAGCAGATGGCCGAGAAATTCGGACGCACGAAGAAAATGTACAAGCTGCGTGATTGGATAGTCAGCCGTCAGCGGTATTGGGGCGTGCCGATTCCGATGATTCACTGCGAGAAATGCGGCATCGTACCGGTGCCCGACAAGGACTTGCCGGTGGAATTGCCGGAGGTAAAAGATTATTTGCCGGAGGGAAGCGGGAAGTCGCCGCTCGCAAAGGTCAAAAAATTTGTGGACACGGCGTGTCCTAAATGTGGGGGGAAGGCGAAACGGGAAACTGACACGCTCGATACATTTGTAGATTCTTCGTGGTACTTCCTGCGCTATACCGACCCCAAGAATCCCAAGGCCTTTGCATCAAAAGCCAAGCAGGCAAAATGGATGCCTATCAATCTCTACAGCGGGGGAGCGGAGCACACGACGATGCACTTGCTCTACAGCCGCTTCTGGCACAAGGCGCTCTACGACATGGGGCTTGTTGCCGACGCGGAGCCATACACCCGCCGCATGAACAGAAGCATTATTCTCGGTCCCGACGGACAAAAGATGAGTAAGTCGCACGGCAACGTAATCGACCCCGACGAGGTGGTGGCGCGACTCGGTGCCGACACGGTACGCATGTATTTGGCCTTCGTAGGGCCGTATAACGAGGTTTCCAGCTTCCCATGGAATCCCGACGGTGTGGTGGGTGTGAGGCGTTTTCTGGAGCGCGTATGGCGCCTGCAGGAGAAAGTCGGCACAGAGGATGCCGGCGCACTCTCCTCGGCTCTGCATAAGGCAATAAAGAAAGTGGGCGAGGATATTGCGGCGCAAAAGTTCAACACCGCGATAAGTCAGCTCATGATTTTGCTCAATGACATGGAGAAGCGGGAATCACTATCGCGTAACGAGTGGACAACATTTCTGCGGTTGCTCGCGCCGTTCGCGCCGCACATGGCGGAAGAATTGTGGAGTAGTGCAGGCAACAAAAAATCCATCCACGTCCAGAAGTGGCCGCAGTACGATGAAAAATATCTTGTCGACGAAGAAGTTACGTACGGCATTCAAATCGACGGCAAAACACGCGACGAAGTTCGCGTACCGACCGATGCCGACAAAGAGACTGTTGAAAAAGCTGCACGCGACGTCGTTGCCGCCCGACTGGAAGGAAAGACTATAAAGCGGACTATTGTCGTGCCAAAGAGGTTGGTGAATTTTGTACTCGAGACATAAATAGTTGTCGATATGTATATCCTTACGTCTGGTCAATGGTGCGGTTGTAGGGACACGCCGCAAGTTCAGCGCATGCGGATTTCGGGACCTTCCGATGTGTCTTTGATATCGTAGCCCGCTTCGGCTATTGCCACGCGAAGCTCATCGGCGCGCGTCCAGTCTTTGCCGGTACGCGCTTCCTCCCGTTGCGCTACAAGTAGTGCGACTTCGGCCGGTAAATCATCAACACTGACGGTATCGGCGACGGGAACGTTGAGCGCTTCTACACTGCCCAATCCGAGCCCAAGCACGCGGTCTGCGTAGCGCACCGTAGCGGAAATATCCGCGGCGGAAAGTGAACCGTCTTTTGTCGCGTCCCACAGCACAGCAAGCGCGCCCGGCGTGTCGAGGTCGTCGTTGAGCCTCTCATGAAAACGGGCACGATATGTTTCCGCCACTACGCCGCCGTCTTCTTGTGCATATTGCGCGAGACGGGAGAGCGCTGTCGAAGAAGCTTGCAATGCTTCCCAGCTGAAATTGGCGTTCGTCCGGTAGTGCGCGCCGAGGAACAAATAGCGAAGCGCGAGCGGATGGAAGCCGCGCTCTATGACATCGGAAAGGTAGACGACATTGCCGGCTGATTTGGCGAGTTTGCCGCCCTGAAATTGGATGTGTGCGCGGTGTAGCCAGAAGCGGGAGAGCGGGCGCTTGCCTATGGCTCCTTCCGACTGCGCTATCTCGTTGTTGTGATGCACCGGTATGTGCTCAATGCCGCCGGTGTGGATGTCTATTTGCTCGCCGAGTGTTTTTCGTATCATCGCGGAGCATTCGATATGCCAGCCGGGGAAACCTTGTCCCCACGGGCTCTCCCATCCGATTTTTTCATCAAATTTCCACAGCACAAAATCGGTCGGACTGCGTTTACCGGCAACCGCCGCGACACGCGCGCCCTCGCGCAGTCCTTTGATATCAATGCCGCCCAGCTCGCCGTAGCGGGGGAAATGTGCGGTGTCGAAATAGACGCCGCCTTCGGCTGTGTAGGCATAGCTTTTGTCCATCAGCGCGTGAATCATTGCGATTTGCGCCGGTATGTAATCACTTGCACGCGGAAATTCTATGCGCGCCGTATCTATGTTGAGCGAGCGGAGGTCGTCGAGAAACATGGCGGTGTACTTTTCTCCGAGCGCGCGCATGTTCTCGAGCGTAAAATTCATCTTTTCGCTCTTGAGCCCCTTGGACATTTTGTCCTCGCCCTCATCGGCATCCGACGTCAGATGGCCGACGTCGGTGATGTTGATGACCTGCTTCACTTTGAAACCGTTGTATTCCAGTGCTCTCTTCAGCACGTCGGTAAACACGAACATGCTGAGATTACCGATGTGCTGGCGGCCGTAGACAGTGGGGCCGCAGTTGTACATGCGTACGGTGTGCGCCTGCGGCGGCATGATAAACGGCTCGTCTTTGCCCGACAGAGTGTTGTGGAGATACAGCGGCAATTTTGCAGTCGAGACCGGAGCCGGAGCGAACAGCGTTCGCCATTTTGAGAAAGGCCACATACTTAGAGCCATTTTTTGTGTTTAAAGAAGACAAACATGGCAATGCCGACAGACATGACCGCGCCGACGATTATCCAGAAATCATGCGGAGTTCCGATTATAGGATTGTCTCTCGCGGCGACGCCGAGAATTGCGACGAGTAGTGCAAGAGGGAATGTGAATAGCGCCATGATGGTCAGCATGCGCATTGTTTCGTTTTGCTTGGTGGTGAGAAGGGAATTGTTGGTTTCGCGAAGCTCATGGAGAAATTCGGTACTGCGCATGATGTGATTGTGTACGCGGTAGTACTCGTTGGAAAGTGTGCGCAGGAAGGGGCGGAACCCCTCGCCCCAAAAAACAACACCGCCTTCTTCGAGGTCGCGCAGTACTTCGCGGTGTGGTTCGATGGTCTGGCGCAAATTCAACAGGTCGCGCGAGGTGCGCGAAATAGCGGCGACCATATGCACCTCGTCTCCCGAAAACACGTGGTCCTCGACAAGCTTGAGGTCGTGACGGACGTATTCGAGCTCATGTTCGACGGCGCGGTACAACTTCTTGAGCATGTACAAAAATAGATATCCTGCGTGCTCGCCGATAGTGCTTTTGTCGAGAACTGCGTTGACCTCGAACACCTTGGAAAATTTGTGCAGCGGGTCGACGGTGTCGTAGCGGGTCGTGATGATGAAATTTTGACCGACAATGAAATCCACCTCCTGCTCACGTGTCTTGTGTGAATGGCGCAGGGCAGGGAAGTGGAGTACCGCATATACATAATTGCGGCGGAATTCGGCACGTGGCTTGCTGGCGGGCAGGAGGAGCTCTTCGGCGATATGCGGCTCAATGTCAAACTCTGCGGCGACGCGCACGACCTCGTCGCGCGTGGGCGATTCCATGTCAATCCATGTGATACCCTCGTGCTCGAAACGGGTTTGCATTGCAAGCATTATATCAGTTTCGGAGTGATATAATCCTCTGGATATGGAAAACGGTCGTGGCATATCGCTTCTCAATGCCATCGGTATCGCGATTGCTGTTGCGGTCCTCGCTTTTGCAGGCGGGTCCGCATACGGAAGTTACCGTGCCGTCGCGTCGGGAATTGCGGGCGGTGATATACCTGCGAATGTGGATTTTTCGCCCGTCTGGCGGGCATGGCATGTTCTCGATGAGAAGTTTGTGCCGGCAGCCGTCTCGACCTCGACTCCTATCGCCACCAGCACGGCACAGGCCGAACAGGACCGTGTCTGGGGCATGATAAGCGGCCTCGCGGCGTCGCTGAACGACCCGTACACATTCTTTTTGCCGCCGGTAGAGAACAAGCAATTCGGGGATGATATGAGCGGGCAGTTTGAGGGCGTGGGTATGGAAATCGCGGTGAAGAGCGAGGTACTCACCGTAGTCACGCCGCTCAAAGGCACGCCTGCCGAAAAGGCCGGTATTAAGAGCGGAGACCATATTCTGAAGATTGACGGTGTCGGTACACAGGGTATGGACGTGGATGCTGCTATCAAAAAAATCCGCGGACCCAAGGGTACGCAGGTCACTCTTACCATGCTTCGCCAAGGTTGGGCGGAAACGCGGGAGGTAAAAGTGACGCGCGACGTCATCAATGTCCCCATAATCACAACAACCGCTCGCAAAGACGGCATCTATGTCATCGCGCTCTCAAGTTTTACCGCAAATTCGCCCAATCTTTTTCGAGACGCCTTGCGGGATTTTGTAGAATCCGGGAATACCAAGCTCGTGCTCGACTTGCGCGGTAATCCGGGAGGATACTTGGACGCGGCTGTGGACATGGCGAGCTGGTTTTTGCCTAGCGGCAGTGTCGTCACGACGGAAGATTATGCCGGGCACGAGAGCAATATCGTTCATCGCTCGAGCGGCTACGATATATTCAACGAGAATCTGAAAATGGTCGTCCTTGTCAATCAGGGGTCCGCCTCGGCTTCTGAAATCCTTGCCGACGCCTTGCGCCATTACAAGGTCGCGAAAATCGTGGGTACCAATACCTTCGGCAAAGGCGTCGTGCAGGAACTCGTGTCCATCACTCCGGAAACCTCGCTCAAGGTCACGGTGGCCCGCTGGCTCGGCCCCGACGGCACCCAAATACCACTCACCGGCCTGATTCCCGACGTGATGGCCACGACAAGCGACGAGGCCATCAAAGCCGAAAAAGACCCGCAGCTGGACAAGGCGGTCGAGCTACTGTTGTTGAAAGCGCAATAAAAACCAACCCCCATGGATCTTCCTGAGGAATTACGGCCGACAGATAAAATAGAAATTCAGCTTCCGGATAACACGACAGTAAGCCTCTCCACGTCACGTCCAAAATTTCTTGTTTGGAAAGGACGCCCTGTCGATTTCGATTATGGAAAGAAACCCATACTCAATTACAGAGGGGAAGCGTGTTTTGCCGAACTCGTGATTCTCCGTATCTTGCTTGATTACGGGTGGGACGGTGTATGGGTTGAAACCTACGGCGGCACTCATTATTTACGAAGCATGCCCCATGCTTGGACTTTAAAATCGGAACATGTATCAATTCCACAAGACAAAGAAGATTTGTTGCAAAAGATATGGAAAACAGCCAAGACAACAACGTGTTTTGATGTTCTCGCATGGCACGGTGACCAGTTGATGTTTTTTGAGGCAAAGAGGAGAGGAAAAGACAAACCTACTTCTGCTCAAATACGATTTATCGAAGGAGCTTTGGCCTGCGGAGTGCCAGCAACATCATTACTATAATTGTCGAATGGACTCCGATGGATTCTGGAGGTTAAACTTCCGCGAAAACCTATAGAGGCGACGCCTCGATATACGTGAATTTTACAGCGGAAGGTCGGCATAATATTCGGCGGCCCCGATAAGTGTGTCCCGTAGCGCAGGGCGTTTTTCGAACATGGACATGGCATCAGCGTCGAGGATCGAGTTCTCCGGCCTCTTTGCCCCTTCGTAATCCGGCAGGCTACTGTATCGATATGTTTTGAGCTTTTGTTCCAATGATCCTATGTTCCTTACATATCCCGATTTCCATTCTCGCTCGAATAGTTCAGCAGGATTGAGATGAATGTATTGCACGACATACTGCAGGTACGCATCGTCATCGATGCGTTTGGAACGAAATGGTTTGATAAATACGTTTCCAACATGCTGTCGCTTCACATTGAAGTACATACTGAAGCTCGTTCCAAGTTTTTGCATGAATGTACTGATTCCTCCGTCGGTAATCTCTTGCAGTAGCAGATGAAAGTGGTTGGGCATGAGGCAGTACGCACCAATGGAGACCAATGGATTGCCACGCGGCAGGGAAAGAAGGCGTTCGTGCGACGGGCTGTACATAGCTCCACGGCGAATTGTACGATTGCCATTGCAAATGTAGAGCGCCTGCAAAAAACGTTCGTAATCCTGCTCGGTCTCGAACACCACATTTTTGTCGATACTGCGGGTATAGCAGTGGTACCACTCATTGAAAGCGAATTCTTCTCTGCGATATGCCATTTGGGTATAGTATCACCCAATATATAGAGGCGTCGCCTTGATATGTGAGGATTTCCTGTGTTTTGATACAATGCTCAATGATGAAAGTAATACTGTTGAAAGATGTGAAGGGGGTGGGGCAGAGGGGAAAGATTGTCGAGGTCAAGGACGGATACGCGTATAATTTCCTGATTCCGCACAAAGCGGCCGAGCAGGCGACGCCCGAGAAAATTGCGGCTCACGACGCCAAAGAGAAACAGGAAGCCACTCTCCATGAACAGCAAAATACGGCACTCAAAATGGCGGTACAAAGTCTCAACGGGAAGACACTCACCGTGTTTGCACGCGCAACCGAGAAAGGCGGGCTTTTTAAGTCATTAACGACATCCGATGTCGTTAAGGCAATTCTAGATCAGCTCAATATTCAGATACCAGAGACTACCGTCGAGCTCGAGAAGCCCATCAAGCAGACAGGCGAACACGCTATAAAGATAAAAACCGCGGATGTCGCGGCCTCTATCGTACTTTCTGTACAATCGGTTTAGTTCCTGTTTAAACGATGTCGACAATGCGGCGTACCACCGTGCGGCCATCGAAATTGGTCTTGCGCTTTGAGCGAAACTTCACGGCGCCGGTCGTCATCGAGAAAAGAGTGTGGTCCTTGCCGATACCGACGTTTTTGCCGGCCATAATGGCTGTGCCGCGCTGGCGAACGATGATGTCGCCCGTTGCGACCTTTTGGCCGTCCGCGCGCTTAACGCCGAGGTACTTCGGATTTGAGTCGCGTAGGTTTTTGGCTGAGCCGCCTGCTTTTGTATGTGCCATAAAGATTAGGGACTAGGGAATAGGTGCTAGGGACTAGGAAATACAGTAAAATTCGATGCATGAGGAATATACAGGAATACTGGCAGAAAATCAAGGGTTTTCTGGACGCCGGAATAGGGGATTGGGGGCTCGTAGCCATTATATTCCTCACAGCCCTCGGTTCCTTCGGTCTGGGGCGCCTTTCGGCCCTTGTAGAGGCTCGTCCGCCTGTACCGCTGACGATGAGTCCGGAGAAAAGCTCTCCTGCCGCCCTTGCGATGGGTGGGCTCGTGGTGGCGGCGTGGTCGGGGACGGTCTACTACTATCCATGGTGCAGTGGGGCAGGGAATATCGCCCTGCAGAATCAGCGCTGGTTTACCGACGAAAAAAGCGCTCAAGCCGCCGGCTACCGGCCCGCAAAGAACTGCAAAGGACTTGCGCAGTAATCGTATGATACTCACACAAAGCAATGAAGAGGTTCTCGAGGAAATGAAGCGTATACGGAAGTTGTATGCGCTCAAGAGCGTGATGCGTTACAAGACCGACCGGAATCGTACTGTCCACTCGGAGTCGGTTGCCGAGCATTTGTACGGCATGCAAATCATCTCGACGTACTTTCTGCCCCTCGAAGACGCAAATCGCCGGCTCAACTGGCCGCATGTTGCGGAGCTGATACTTTTTCACGAAATAGGGGAGATAGAGACAGGCGATATTCTGTTTTTCCAGAAGCGCGACGCAGACAAAGAAGAGGAGCGTAGGGCCGCAAGGCGTGTCGCTGACGAATTGCCGCAATCCTTGCAAGCGCTGGCGTATGAGCGATTTATTGAATTCGACGCATGCGATACCCCCGAAGCGAAATTTGCCGATGCTGTGGACAAGATAGAGCCTATCTTTGAGTTACTCGACGACGTCAATGTGCAATCGTTCAAACGCTTGGGGTTGAGGAAAGACATTGCGACAAACGGTAAGAGACTTGCGACCAAGCCGTATCCCTACATGCGGCGCTTCCTAGATGCGTGGACGGAGCACATGGTTTCAATTGAAGGGTTTGCCGTGTAAGCACTATAAAGTGCTTTCGGGCTCCTCGGCTCGGCAATCCCAAAGCTAACTGTCCTTTGGCATTGCGCTCGCCCTACGTCGCCCGTAAAATAGCCCAATGATAGTACTAGACGTTGAAGCAACGGGGACAGAGCCGGCCAAACACTCCATAGTGAGTATCGGCGCACTCGACTTGGCGAACCCCGCCAACCGTTTCTATATGGAATGCCGCGCGTGGGACGGTGCGCACATTATGGACGAGGCGCTCGAGGTCAACGGCTTCAGCAGGGAACAGGTGACAGACCAGTCAAAGCCAACCGAGGCCGACCTTACGCACGCATTCAAAGCTTGGAGCGAAGGTGTGGAAGAGCGGACATTTGCCGGACAGAATGTTTCGTTCGACCGCGATTTCCTCCGCGCAGCCGCCGAGCGGGCAGGGCACACAGACTGGCCGTTTGCTCACCGCACGCTCGATACGCATACGATGTGTTTTATGCACATGGTAGAGCGGGGGATTCAGCCGCCTGTTGTTCACAAACGCTCTGCCCTGAATCTCGACGCCGTTCTCAACTACTGCGGCATTCCCGAAGAACCGTCTCCGCACAACGCGCTTACCGGCGCGCTCTGTCACGCAGAGGTGATTGCGCGCCTCTTGTACGGACGCAAACTTTTGCCTGAATTTGCGCAATTCGAGATTCCTTGGAAAAAGTGAGTCCCCCATCAAAAATAGGGAAGAGGGCGCTCCGATAATGTGGTGCATTTTTTGCATATTAAAAAGACGCTACGCGCAGCCGGAAAATATCTGCGAGACCGGAAGCGGAGGGGAGAGCGAGATTCTGCATCCGGCGCCTCTTCATGGTATTGACCGGCTCGTGGTCTAATCTAGGTTATCCTAACGTCGCACAATATATCTTTTCCGACGTAAAACCCTAGATAAAGCCACAGCAAATAAGGCGCCGTGCTCCGGCTCTGCATCAACCTGCGTCTTCCTCTGCTCCCATGTCTCCTGCAGGCGCATAGAGGCTCAAAATGCCCTCGGTAGGCATTTCTGCGAATCGGGCTTCCCCGGAACAATAAATGAAGCATGTTTTGGCATTTGACCCAAATACAAAGAAAATTGAATTCTGTGAAAAGGGGCATATACTGCATAAATGCGCAATCCCTCAGAAATACAGGCCTTTGATGGCAATGATGAAATAATTCATACTCAAGAATATTTGATTTTTGGTAACGCGCTGACCATTAGGTTTTTTAACTGGAAATTTGAATTTGAGTTTATAAATGACCCGAATAACACGGTGCGCTACGATTCTTCGAAAATTGAAGAAAATGGAGTGGTTATCGGTGCACATTTTCGCGTATTTAATTTTTTAAAGAACGTTGGCGCTGCGACGCTCAGTAAGGGTCGTATTGTCGAGGACATCGTCTATCACGGAGAGCGACGTGATCCGAATGCTGTCAAAGACATTTACTTTGCTCTCAAGACAACGGGGAGATATGGGGAGAACGGTCCCGCAGCAATTACTGTCACGTTTTATTCTAGGGTGCGCGCTACATAATCTATGCCTGGTCAAAGCGCACAACCATCGGGCCCCGGCGACTCAATGCACGAGACGGTTAAGCAGCATTCCGCGCATTTGGAGAAACTAGATCAAGTTATGCTAGCCGTTGTCGTTGTGCTTTTGGTAATGGTGGGAACACTCGTAATAACCGTTTTTATCGATTGGAAGAATTCTTATGAGAGATTGTCAGATAAAATTGACTCTATACAGAATCAAGGCAATTCTTTGAAAACACAGATTACGAACACAGAAAAGCCAATATCTTTAGTGCCGGTTGAAGGCTGGGAGGTTTGGGGCTCTGATCAATATTTCATAGTCCAGAGAAATTGAAGTCAGAGCTTTTTCTTTGGTATACTTAGTTTTTAGCCGGCACTGAACACGCCGTTCTGTGCCGGACCCCAGTTCGACAACCTGTTTGCCCCGATACCTAACTTCGACAATTTTATTGTCGCAGAATGGTCTTCGGGGCTGTTCTTTTGAGGGTCTATAATCCACTTATGTACCGAGAACGTCTCAAGGCGCTACTCACTCCCGCTGAGAGGAAGATTTTTGTGCGGCTGACTTCCCCGCAGAAAATTCAAAATTTTCTCGATACCCTTCCCATCAACTTCGAACTAAAGGGCGAGACGTACATGTCGCCGCGACGAGTGTTGCGCGCAAAAACTGCGCACTGTTTCGAAGGTGCGCTCTTTGCTGCGGCGGTGCTCGCGTATCACGCCCATATGCCGCTCCTGATGGACATTCAAACGATTCCAGCCGATGAGGACCACGTTATAGCGCTGTTCCGGCAAAACGGCCGCTGGGGTTCGATAAGCAAGACGAATCACACAATATTGCGGTATCGCGACCCCGTGTATGCCTCGCCGCGCGAACTTGCGATGTCGTATTTCCACGAGTACATCATGAATAGCGGGCGACGCTCCATGCTCGCCTTCTCCGCCCCGTTTGATTTGAGTCGATATGCACCCGAGCGTTGGGTCACTGCGCCGGAAGAGCTTGACTGGCTTGTCGAAGCGCTCGACAACTCCCGCCACTTCCCTATCGCGCCGAAGAAAAATCTGCGGCTGATCCGCAAGGCTACGCCGGTTGAACGACAGGCGCTCAACATTACCGAATGGCATCCGCGCGGCACAAAAACACGTCACGGAAAGTAGCGAGGGACAAAATTACCGCACGCGGTGATTTTACCCGAGCGACCTTTTCGAAAGCTTCGCTTACGGCAAATAATTCACCGGATTGACATAGCCGTTGAACGGCGACACAGGCACTTTGACGCTCTTGCCATTGTTGCATTTGTAATTAATGAAGCTCACCGCGGAGGAGACGTATACGGTGAAGTGAAGGTGCGGGCCGGTCGCATAGCCGGTATTGCCGCTGTATCCGATTAACTGACCGGTGGACACGCTTTGACCTTGGACTACATTGACTCCGGAGAGATGTGCGTACAGTGTCGTGAGTCCGTTGTTGTGCCTGATGAGAACCCATTTTCCATATTGACAGTTTGGTGCGGTTCCCAGGTTGGTTTCCTGTACCACACCATCAAGCGCGGCATACGTGGGAGTGCCGATGCTCGCCCGCATATCAATGCCGTTGTGACCCTTGCCTTTGTATGCTGCCGTCCGCGCAAACGCCGTGTCGCCGAAATATTGCGTTACGTGCACAGAGGTCAGTGGCCATCGCAGGACACCTTTCCCCTGCGACGGTATGGAGGAAATGTCGGCCGACTGCAGCTTGGCCTGCAGTTCCCGCAACGTGTCTTCAAAATCCTGTTTTGCGGCAACTTTCTCCGCGATAATCTTCTGATAGTTGCTTTCCTGATTTTTGGTCTGCGCAAGGAGGTCGCTTTGCGCTTTTTTTGTCGCATTGAGCGAACCCTGCTGGGTGGTGAGTGTGCGCTGTTGGGCAAGTAATTGCGCGCGTTTCGCTTCCGCAGTGGTTTTATTGCTCGTCAGTGTCTGCTTATCCGCGGCGAGCCGGACGATGGTCGCCTGCATGGCGCCTTGCAGCGCTGCAATCGAGTCGATGTCCTGCCACAGATCCGAAATCGTCCCGGCCGCAAGAAGAGTGATGGAGAGCGGCGTTTGTTCGATGGCGTCAAGACTGCGGAGCGATTCGGCAAGCCCCGCCCGTTCATCGTCTATGGTGGCTTGCTTCGTGGCGATGCCTTGCGAAAGTTGCTGAATCTGGAGTTGCGTCGTGTTTATCTGGCTTTTTGTAACAGTAATCTTTGCGGTCAACTGTTTGTTTTGGAGGGTTAATTGGTTAACCGTGTTTTGCAAGGTGCTTTTTTGCTTCGTGGTGGAGTCGAGCTGTGCCTGATAATTGGCAATCTCGTTATCGAGTTGCTGTATCTGTGCGTTGTTGTCGTCTATCTGTTTTTGCAGCTCGTCGGCGGTTTGTGCCGCGGCGGGCGCCGGAAGAATGGTAAAAACACAAACTAGCGCGAGTACTGACAACTTCCCCGTTCTCATAGAAGTCCTGCAGCCTTGGTGATGCGTTGAAGCGTGCGCTCTTTGCCGATGAGAGACGCAATGACGAACGGGTCGGGGGATTTCTCGCGGCCGGAAAGCGCGACACGCAGGGGCCAAAGCACAGCCCCTCTTCCCTCTTCTGTGGCATACGGGAAAATTACGTTTTTTATTTCTTCAGACGTGAACTGTTCGCCGGACAATCCTTCCAGCAATTTTGCGACAGCCGTCAAATGCTGCTTCGCGGCAGGCGCATCAGTTTTTGCCCCCTTGATGAGTAATGCGGGTTCATACGAGATATCCTGCGACATAAATTGAAACTCACCGTTTTTAATGAGTTCGGCGGCTTCTCCGAATGTCCGTGCACGCTCTTTGATGAGAGCGACCGGGAGTTCACCCAAGTCGGTACCGGCGAACTCTTGATACCGGCGCGCGTATTCATCGTCGGAAAGTGTCCGCAAGTGCTCGTGATTTATCCAAAGCATTTTTTCCAGATCAAACACCGCGCCGTGTTTGTGAACACGCTCGATGGTAAATGCTTTGATGAGCTCTTTGAACGTAAAAATCTCCTGCTCGGTCCCCGGATTCCAGCCGAGAAGCGCCAAATAGTTCACGAACGCCTCCGGCAGGAAACCCTGCAAGCGGTATTCGTTGACTGACACGGCCCCGTGCCTCTTGGAAAGTTTCGAGCGGTCGGGCGCGAGGATGAGTGGTATGTGGGCGTAAATAGGTCTCCCGTAACCGAGCGCTTCGAGAATGAGGATTTGCCGCGGCGTATTGGAAATGTGGTCCTCGCCGCGAATGACGTGCGTAACGCCCATTTCATGGTCATCTACGACGACCGCGAGATGGTAGAGCGGAGCGTCGACTGATTTTGCTATGACAAAATCTTTCAAATCGGTAGTATCGAACGAAACTTCACCGCGTATGAGGTCGGTAAACGTCACACGCGTATTCGGATTCTTGAATCGTATGACCTTTTTGTCCGGATTGTCCGTCGTTGCCTCCGCTTCGTATGCGTGGCCGCTCTTCAGCAGTGTCTGTATGCAGTCGCTGTACACATCCGTACGCTCCGATTGTTTTGTGATTGCTTTTGCGTCGTACGGAATTCCGAGCCACGTGAGGCCGTCCAAAATATCCTGCTCAAATTCGTCCTTGTTGCGTTCCTTGTCGGTGTCTTCGAAACGCAGGCGCATCTCGCCGCCCGCATGTGCGGCAAACAGGTAGTTGAACAATGCGGTGCGCGCACTCCCGATGTGGAAGTATCCTGTAGGTGATGGCGGAAATCTCGTAACTACTTTCGTCATACGGGTTCGTGTTGGAGCGCGACGTCGAGCAGAACGGTGGCAATTTTGCGTGCAGATTGCGGACGCGCGAACTTCTTCGCAGCTTGCGACATTTCCGCGACTCGCGCGGGATCTTTGATGATTCTCTCTATTTCCGCAAAAAGGACGTGTGGCGTGAGGTTGTGCTGCTCAATGACCACCGCTCCTCCCGCGCGCGCATAGGAAAACGCGTTGGAGGTCTGGTCGTGAGAAATGTCTTCGGGAATCGGTACAAGTATCGCGGGAGTACCCCACGTGGCGAGCTCAAATATAGTGCCGCTCCCGGCGCGGGCAACCACCAGATTAGCGACACCAGCGGCCATGCGCAAAGCAAGCGCGTTCAGAAGCCCGAACGGCCGGTACCGCTCTTCGTGTGAAGTGTCGCGTAGCACGAGCTTGGCGAGCTTATCGACTTCATCAATATTCGCATTCCCCGCCTGATGAATTACGTTGTATGAGGAAACGAGTTGCGGAAGCGCGTCGATGATGGCGTTGTTGATAACCTGTGCGCCCTGCGAACCGCCCATGACGAGTACTGTCGGGACACTCGTATCAAGATGCAAAAACTCGTGACCGCCCTCTTTTGCGGGAGTCTCTATCTCCTTGCGTATAGGATGGCCGATGTGCGCGATGCGGTCGCGAATGGCGGCAGGAAAACGCGCGGCCGCTTCCGGATGCGCGACACCTATCCAACGGGCAAATTTTGACGACCACAGCGACACCCTGCCCGGAGTCGCGTCTGCGTCATAAATAACAACCGGAATACGCAGCAGTTTCGCCGCATACAGGCTGGGGAAAGCTGCAAATCCGCCCGTGGAGAATATTACGTCGGGATACAGGCGGTACAGCTGGACAATGGAAGTGCAGATGCCCCAAGCCGTCGCAAAGAGCCCCAGAACGTTGAAAATGCTGGAGTAGCGGCGAAGGCGCCCGGCCGCACCCGGAATGTAGGCTATTTCGTGCTCAAGAAGCGCGGTGCGCTCAAACGGCTCGGGGCCGATGTAATAGAGCTCCGGTTCGATAAGTGTGCGTTCCCGCGTAAGCTCTTCGAGTGCCTCGGCTACGGCAATAAGAGGATAGAAATGTCCTCCGGTTCCCCCGCCAAGCAAAACGATACGCATTGCGCCATTTTATCACATCGGGTAGCCGTCGTTGACTGGAGCGTATAAAAATCAAAGGTTGACCTTGGGGTTATCGTTGGTCGACCCATTGTCAGCAGGATAGGGGCTTCACTATCCGTGAAGAATTTTTGCGCCGTCCCGCATTTCCCAATACCAATCCTTGGTATCGCCATGACGGACGAATTTCACGACTTCGCCGCGGCGGCGCGCTTCGGTCACTTTGTGCGGGATGTGACTTGCGCCAGCACCAAAGTCTGCAACGTCGGACTCGGGCATCATAGCCCCCCTGTCACCGCCACCACCGATTGCGCTGGCCAAAGCAGCAAAAGCTACAAGGCTTACCCCTCGGGATTACACAAGTCTGACTTCCGTACGGAAGTCAGACTTGTGTAGACTCAGTGCTCTGAATTTATAAGTCCTATAAAACAAAAGCT
Organism: Candidatus Kaiserbacteria bacterium RIFCSPHIGHO2_02_FULL_55_25; assembly: GCA_001781335.1. GTDB lineage: Bacteria > Patescibacteriota > Minisyncoccia > Phycocordibacterales > UBA2100 > UBA10103. The sequence continues at coordinate 44,602 of MFLL01000001.1, forward strand.
CCGCACGCGGGGTGAGGAGCTTGGTCGCACAGTGCGACAGGAACTTCTTGACACTTCAGCCCCTCTTAAGCACCTTGTCGAGCTTCGGGGCGAGTTGCGGTGCCATGTCGGCAAGACCGAGTTTGAGCGAACGCTTGCCGAACTTGGTCTCATCGCCAAGCATGGCTTTGGTTCGCATAGCCTCGGTGATGGTGTGCTCGCTATGCGTGCTTGCGATAACCTTGTTGTTCGGGTCGCCGGACGCGCGCAAGGTGTCGATAACCCTTTTCGCCATTCCGTTGCCGTTGTCGCGGTCATAGCACCACGGAGCAATTTCGTCTCCGCTCAGGTCTATTTTCATCACGCGACCTTTGAGGTAGTCGAAGTCCGTCTTCTTGGCAAGAATCGTTCTCGCCTCGTCGGCTGTCATGGGCTTGGGGTCGTACTGTATGAATCCCATGCCCTGCGCTTGTGCTGCATTGTAGAGCGCGGCGAGCACTGTGGCTTTGTCGAGACCGCGAATTGAGATGGCGTCCATCGGTAGTCCTCCGGTTGAAGGGCATGATGCCTGTAATATAGTAGCATCTAGAACGATATTCGTCAAGGCACCTGCGAGAACACAATCGGACTTCTGAGGGAATTCTTTCCAAAAGGCACGCGGTTCGATATCATACGAGACAGCGAAGTTGCGAAGGCCGTATGGAATTTGAACCACCGACCGCGCAAACGCCTCTTCTGGCAGACTCCGTGCAGTGTATTCGGTCACTGTTGCACTTGAAGCTTTAATTCAAGTCCCAGACACTTTCCTTGATGGTCCGCTACCATGTGATTTGGACTTAAGTTGTAGGGTCTCACCGTCAAATTATTCAGCTACGCCGGCGCGAAATACTGAGAAGCAGGCCGGCGCTGCCGAGCGAGGCGAGCATCGCGCTCCCGCCCTGACTGATAAATGTGAGCGGTATACCGGTGACAGGTGCGACGCCGAGCATTGAAGCGATGTTTATAAACGCCTCTATAACAAGATAGGTCGATATTCCCACGGCAAGGAGCGAGCCGAACAAATCCGGCGCGCGGGCCGCGATGCTGTACCCGCGCAATGCGAACGCAAGGAAAAGCGCCACAATAAAGACCGAGCCGACAAAACCAAGCTCCTCTGCGGCGACCGCGAAAATGGAGTCACCCATCGGCTCCGGAAGATACGTAAACTTCTGTATCCCCTGCCCGAATCCGCGTCCGAACACTCCGCCCGAACCCACTGCAATAAGCGATTGCTTGATTTGATACGACTGATCGTGCTGGCCCTGCGAGGGATAGATGAATGTGACAAGCCGCTCGCGTACGTAGTCTTTTTTGTAAGCGACAAGCGCGAGCGCGACAACACCGACGCATATCACTGCCCCGATTTGTTTCCACGATGCGCCGGCGGCAAAAAATATCGCCAAGACCGATATGCAGATGATACCGAGTGTTCCGATGTCGGGCTGCAGAACGAGCGCGAGCGCCGGCAATGCAAGCAGAGCCGCAAAGCCACCGAATCCGTACATGAACGAAGAGACTTTTGTTTTTATTGCGGCGAAATACGAAGCGGCAAGCAGAATGCTCGCGATTTTAAGAAGTTCCGACGGTTGGAACGAAAATCCGGCTAGGAGAATCCAGCGGCGGGCACCTCCGTGCCCAAACCCGATTTGTGGTATAAAAACGGCAAGAGTGGCGATAATCGCCAATGCATATATGTACGGCGCAAAGCGGCGCCACCGATGGTAATCCACCGCGGCACCAGTCATGAGCGCAATCGCACCCAAACCCACGCCAAGAACAAGATGGCTGAAGACCACCGACGACATATTGGTCGCGCCGCGTGCCAAAAGTCCGAAAGCGGCGGAGGCGAATATCATGCAACCGCCGACAAGCAATACTAGTATCAAAAGCGCCAACGGTTTGTCGACGGCGGCGCGTTTCTTCATGGGTCTATGGTATCACTGTCGCGGGAGCCTCGTAGAGCATGGTTTGCTGGGGACTCACCGCGTACGGTGTTACGGGCAGGGCGGCGAGCGCGATAATCACCCCGACAAAGGCGAACACAACGGAAAGCACCCAGTAACGCATGACCACCTTGGGGCCCGGCCACCCGATGGCCTCAAAATGATGATGCAGAGGCGCGACTTGCAGAACCTTCCTGCCGAAAAAACGTTTGGAAATGACCTGAACTACATTTGAGAGTACCGTAGCGACCAGCAACATGCCGATGACCGGCAGTACCGCGACACCCACGCCGCCGCCGATGCTGTCGGTCATAAAGGCGACTGCAGCAAGGCTCAAGGTGAGCCCCATGGTGCCGGTGTCCGACATGTAGAAACGCGCGGGAGGAATGTTGAACCAGAGGAATGCCAGCAATCCACCGACGATGGCCGCGCAAAATGCCGCGAGGTCGAGCTGTTGTTGAACGAACGCAATGATGGTGTATGAGGCGAAAATGGACGCAAAGACGCCTCCGGAGAGCCCGTCTATCCCGTCGATAACGCCGGATGCGTAGAGCGCCAACGAAAGAAGAACAAAGCACGGGACAATCAGGATGCCGAGATACAACGGGGAGGCAAATGGGATGCTCAAGCTCACCACGCCGAGTTTCGCCCAAAACCACCAGCCGGTAAGGCCTGAAAGTGCGATGACGATAAGAATGCGGTGACGCAGCAAGAGGCCGCCGCCGCGCGGTTGAATCGCAAGGATGTCGTCGACGAGACCGACCAAAGAGCCGGCCAAAAGGGCCCCGAGCGGTATCCATGTTTGGCTACGGCTCAGGAAGTCGAGCTGGAGCGAGGCGGTATTCGGCATCAGCCGTGCGAGCGCGGCGATGCCAAAAACGGTGAGCAGGGTACTTCCCCACACCACAATGCCGCCCATGCGCGGCGCGCGAACTTCGTGCTCTTTGTGAAGGTCGTTGAAAATGTGCGCCGCTTCGCCGTCAAGAGCTATTTTCCCCGGAGCCTTTTTCCATGCTTTGTGTTTGTATAAATAATGCGTGAGGACCGGTGTCGCTGCCATACCGAAAATGAACGACACGGTGGCAGGAATAAGGATACGGATAATTTCGTAGAGCATATTTATTGCTGGGCAATCGCCGCACGAGCCGCCATTACAAGCATCTTCATGTCGGCAAATCTTCCGCTGTGCGTGGAGCCGAGGACGACGGCTACGACCGGGCGCGCGAGTCCGACATCAAAGACAACGGCGAGGTTACCGCCCGCGAGGTCGGTGTAGCCGGTTTTTCCCATGATGAGGCCCGGAATCGCTCCGAGCGCTTCGTTGGTGTTGAACGCGGAGGTCGTATTGCCGTCTTCGTCGGTAAGCAAGAGACCGTCTCTGGTCGTTCCCGAGAAACTCTCCGGCGAGGTTGATGCGGCGTACGCAAAGAGCGCCGCGACATCCTCCGCCGAACCGTACGCCCCCGACTGGGATATGCTCGAGTCGAGGCCGTTCACGTTGAGAAAATAGGTGTGCGTAAGACCGAGCGATTGCGCCAGATTGTTCATACGCCACAGTGCCGCGCCCCCCAACGGTGCCTGCGGATAGCGCGCCTTGACGGCGGCGTCGGCGACCTGTGCGAGAATGTTCGCGCCTTCGTTGGAAGAAGCGACGAGCGTGAAATTGATGACGTCACCCAGTTTCCATTTCTCACCTTTCCCGAGACGCATCGCGGCGCCCTTCGGCGCGGTGTCGTAGGGTATGGTGACGAGCGATTCCGGCGGCATGGCGTCACGCACAGCAAGCACGAGTGCGACTTTGGCAAGTGAAGCGAGCGGTAATTGTGTGCCGGAATTGAGCCGGTAGAGGACTTTTCCTGTGCGCAGGTCAACAACAACCGCGCTCTTTGCCTGAAGCGAAATACCCGCAAAGGCGTCTGTCACCGCCGCCGCGGAAGCTGTTTCTGCGGACGGTACCTGTGTAATATTGCCCATGTAGGCATACACAAATACGAACGCCGCTATAGCAAGCAACAGGAGCGTGGCGGGCCCTGCAAGGCCCGACAGGCGTGAAAGTACCTCCTGCGGTGCGTCATTGCTGTGCGATATCTCCTGTGGCGGCATGGTTTTCAAACGGCTCACTCGATTTTTTCTGGGACTCCTCGAATGCGGCCAATTCGCTGGCTATTTTAGCATATTCCGGCAATTCGTGCGCGTCGCGGATACCAAGGTGCGAAAGGAGCTCTACCGTGGGCCGGTAGAGGTATTCACGCGCATCGTTGGGGTTTGCGGCACGTTCAAGCAGTCCGCGCGAGGCAAGTGTGCGGATAGTTGACGATGTGTTGACTCCGCGGATGTAATCTATCTGTGTACGGGTCGAAGGTCCGCGATAGAGAATGATTGAGATGACTTCGAGCCCCGCGTCCCCTATCTCGCGACCTAATTCCCGTTCAAATGCTTTTTGTACGACGGGCGCGACAGGCGCGGCTACCACGAGTGCGGCTTCAGTGTCGCTCACCACGAGAGTAAGGCCGCCGTTTTCGAGTCTCGCGCGAAGTTTTGGGAGTGCCTCATCGACGTGCGCCAATGAAACATCGAGCAATTGCGCAATTTTCTTTTTGGGAAGCGAGCCGCCTTCGCTAAAAAGCAGTGCTTCGATTTTTGCGGAAAGGTCATCCATATTATGTTATGTGCCGTAGCGGGGTGCCGCGAGCGAGTCGTTCTCGATGGTGATGTCTTCGAATAGCCGTTCCTGCGTCACACTCGCGGAGCCTGCGCGCACTAGCTCCAGCATGGCGAGAAAATACACAATAACCTCGTGGCGGTCTTTACTCTTCGTCAACTCGCTGAAGCGTGCCTTGAAAGCATTGGCAAGCCTTTCTTTAAGACGCACAATGACGTCCTCGAGCGCCAGCACCGGCGCTACGGCCGCCTGCATCATTGCTTCCGGCTTGGGCAAAATGTTCATCAGGCGTATCGCCGCTTCCGCAATAGTCTGAATCGTCGCTTCGGCTGGAGAGAAGACGGCCGCGCGCGCCGGAGCGCGGTACGGGAACAGGAGTGGCGCTCTCCCCCACTCTTTGCGCAAAAGCCGCGATGCCTTGCGGATGATTTGCAGGCGCGCAAGCCGGCGCTCGAGCTCCAACACTGAATCGCGCTCGTCTTCGGAAAGGTCCATGGTGGGGAGAAGCGCGCGCGACTTGATAAGCAGGAGAGTGGAGGCGACGAGTATGAATTGTGCGGTCTCCCCGAGAGGAAGTTCGGGTAATTTTTCCACATACGCGAGATATGCGTCCGCCACATCCGCAAGCGAGATGTCCGAAATGGACATTCTGCGCTCCTCAATGAGGTTCAGCAGTGTCTCGAGAGGGCCCTGAAACGTGCCCGTAGCGATGTTAAATTTGCCCGTCATGACTCGAATTCCGGAGCTTCCGAAAGGCGTGAATCAATGCGCGTCATGTCGCGCGGGAATGCGGTCGCCTCCTTAACGTTCGGTATTTCAAGCATGCGTGCAGTAAATCGTTCAAGTCCTGTTGAGGAACCGCCGTGCGGCGGCATGCCGTACCTGAAGGCTTGAAGATAAAAAACAAATTTCGCGGGATCGAATCCTCTTTCCTTCATTCGTGCGACGAGAGTGTCGTGATCATGTATGCGTTGTGCGCCACTGTTGATTTCAAGACCGCGGAAAAGCAAATCAAAACCCCTTGAATACGGTGATTCGGACGGGTCCTCATAGGTGTAGAACGCCCGCTTTTTCGTGGGATAGCGAGTAATAAAAATAAAGTCGGAACCCTTTTCCTTCTTAGACCACTCGCAAATCTGCCGCTCATTCTCCGGCTCCATATCCGGTTCGTGAGGAACACCCAGTATGTCTTGTGCCTCACGCAATGTAAGTATCGGGATTTCATCGGGCACGAGCGGAACGGACGTATGGAATCGTTCGAATATGTCTGCGTGTTTTTCTGCAACAAATTTGACAGTGTCTTTGATGGTTTTCTCAAGCACGCGCATCGGTTCTTTTTCGTTCTCAATGAAACCCATCTCGAAATCCATGCACGTGGCTTCGCTCAAGTGTCTTGTGGTAGCGCTCCTCTCCGCGCGAAATATCTTTGCCACAGTGAACGCTCTTTCGAACGGGCCAACCATGATTTGTTTGTAAAATTGAGGACTCGTTGCAAGATAGGCCGTCTTGTCGTTGAAGTAATCGACCTTGAATACGGCCGAGCCGCCTTCTGCATCGCCACCGACAAGCGCTGGGGCCACGAATTCCGTAAACCCCTGCAATTTCAAGGATGTCCGGTATGCATCAAGTATTGAAGATTGCATATGAAAGATGTCTCGGCTTCGCTGTGTTTTAAGCGTCAGTGGCAAATTGTCCAGATGTGTCTCAAGATGTAGGTCGGCACCAAGTTCAAAGGGCAGTGTCGCGGCCGCTCCGAGCACCTCTACCCTCTCTATCTGCAATTCTATGTCGCCGTTCTGCTTCCCCTCTTGGACGTTCTTTTCAGGTCGCTTGTTCACCAGCCCTGTAACTGCAACGGCCGACTCGACGCGCACGTCTTTGGCCGTCTCGATTGCCGCACTTTTAGGTAATACGACACCCTGCACGCTTCCCGTCATATCGCGGAAATCAAAAAATACCATCTTGCCTTGGTCGCGACGCACTGATACCCATCCCATAATCGTAACGCTCTCGCCGACATGCTGACTCAAATCTCCGATGTATGTGCGTTTTTCCATAGTTAGAGTGCCACGCCGATTTTTTGTCGCACGTCGGCCATCTTTGCAGACGCGCGGGCGCGGGCACGCTCGGCTCCGTGCGTCAGTATTTGTTTGACCTCTTCGTCGGTAATGACATCGCGTCGTTCACGCATCGGCGCGACAACGGCCTCAATATCCTCGATGAGCGCTTCTTTTAATACTTTGTATTTACCTTTGTTTGTTTTGTACAGTTCTCCCAAGTAGTCGCCATCGCGGAACAACGCGTGTATCGCATATACATTCGTCGGACTCTCGGCATTGGAATCCGTGACGATAGACATAACGGCCTTCGCAATCTCGTCTTTGGTGCCGAACAGCGGAATAGTGTTGCCGTAGCTCTTACTCATCTTCTTTCCGTCCGTACCCGGCACGATCGCGATTGCGTCGAGTATCCGCTCCTTGGGCTCTTTGAACGTGTCACCGAATGCTTTGTTGAACTTGGCCGCCGCTTCGCGCGCATACTCGACGTGTTGGCGCTGGTCCGCGCCCACAGGCACGATGTCGGTGTTGTAAAGCAAAATGTCGGCCGCCATAAGCATCGGATATGCAAAAAGGCCGGCGTTGGCCTCGAGCCCTTTCCCTACTTTGTCTTTGTATGCGTGCGACAGCTCGAGGAACGGCACGGTGACGAGGCACTGGAATATCCACGCGAGCTCGGTGTGCTCCGGCACATCCGACTGTTTGAACACGACCGTCTTATCGGGGTCGATGCCTGCGGCGAGATAATCGCGAGTCGCGTTGATGATATTGGCACGTAGCTCCGCGGGCTCGCGCAGTGTCGTGAGCGCATGGTAGTCCGCGACCATGAGCATACCCTCATGCTCCTTGCACATCTCAACAGCCGGCTTGAGCGCACCGATGTAGTTGCCGATATGAAGTGCCCCTGATGGCTGTAATCCCGTGAATAGTTTCATAGTGACGATAGAGCGGCGTAAGAGGTAAACAGTTTACCCCGTACTAACTTGACCCAGTCAAGTTTAGCGCTGAGGCCGCATAGGCTCAAATATATCAGATTTCTCGGCGTCCCTGTAGGGTTCAGTATATAAGAAAACCCCGCGTGACAATGCGCGCGGGGTTACTCTGACTGAGAGTCAGGATACAAACCATAGAACAGTTCTATAGCTTGTTCAGTAATTTCCATCGCCTTGCGTGGTTCCGATTCGGCACCGTTAACGATTGCGAGCGCTTGCCTGGCAAGTGGTGTTGCCTCCGGCGCATACGTTGCAATCATCGTGACCGTTTGCTCTGGCGAGATGTAGAATGTCGCACCGCGGAGAATCGTAATGCCGGAGAGCACGCGAATCGCGGCTTTTGCGCTGGAGCGAGCAAGCAGTCTGGGATTACTCCGAAACGGCTCATTGATGACCCCAGACCGATACCTTTTCATTAGTATCTTGGCGCGAGCGGCACGTCCGTAGGCCATCGTCTCGACTGAGGGGACGTGTGCCCGAAAGTCGATCCCGTCGCCCCACAGATGCAGTCCTGTCACTGCGATGATTCGTGCCCGGCCCAATACCATCGCATCAGGATTCTCCACATGGAGCGCCGCAAGACTGAGTATCGAGTTATTGATGAATGATACTTGTGGCCAAGATGCACCGAGCGTCGACAGCTCTCGCCGTCTCGCAGCTTCATTGTCAGGGTGTACTTCTCGCTCGACCACCCCAACGACATCAAGGTCGCTAACGCCAGGCATCCATTCTCCTACCGCCACGCTTCCGATGACGTAGACTGACCGTAAATCAGAATGATGTCGTCGGTAGCATGCCACAGTATCATCCGCAAGCGGGCGGAGAATTGATGGAATCTCTTCAAGAACTTTGAAACCAAGCGTGAGACGCTTGGGTGATTGATCTGACATGTACTCCTCCTGTTTGCATCATCGGTTGATATGCCGATCGGCAACTTCACGCATGTACTGCAAGCGATCAGGGATAGGCATTCCCATGAAGTGTATAGCGAACGGATCGGACGCCATCGTCGGGCCAGCATATCTTTCGTGATACGGCTGGTTCCAACCGATGGGCAACCACGCTGTACCTTTCATAAGCTCGGTTGGTGTATCGGGTATTCGCGCACCACGATAGTGCTCGTCGCCCAAAATCCATCCGAGTGCCCTGAGCACCGCGCCCTGGTCAGCCCAGCGCCCTTCCGGCATCCCAATTTCCAAGACCCGATCTAAAAAGCGAAATGCTTTTTCGGTGTTACGGAGCACCCACACCCCCGTATTTGGATTCGTCCGGCCTTCTAACGGAACTGAGTGGAGTACCAAACCTTGGTAGTCGGTTGCGTCGAGTGAGTCCAGGATGTCCACATCGGTTCGACAGATCAGCACATCCGCGTCAAACCATACGATAACGTCACTCTGTTCAAGAGCCGACCGGATGAGACGCAACTTTTGCCAGCGGACGCTCTTGGCAGTGGCACTCCACCTATCCGCATCGTCTTCCGTCACATATGTTACTTGCATCCTGTAGCCATGACGCTCCGCGAACGAAGCGAATGGCGCCAGCGAAATGGTAGTGAGAACTGGTGCCATGCTCGGCCCAGCCGCCGTCACGATTGTTTTGCGCACTATTTACTCCCTTCTGAAAGAGCAGTTGGTTTGTTGCTCATAGCGATTAGCTTCCGCAACACTACAGCATATCCAACCGCATCGTCAAGTGCATTGTGCGTATGCTCGGGCATATCTTTCGTTAGCTCCTTTGGCCAGTGTATGCGCCTGGAGTTGTCAAAAGTAAAGCCGAATTTGCCTGCAACATAGGATTTAATGTCGAGCGATCGAATACTGTTCTTTTCGTTTTTGAACGGGTTAGCAGACGCAAATCGGGACAAATACCAACTGACGAACGTGTAGTCGAGACTGACAGGATTTGAAACAAAGATGGCCTCGCGCCCAAGTTCGGTAACCCAGTTATAGAATTCCGTCATCACGTGCTTCGGTGGCTGTGAATCGGTGGTTGCTTCTTTCCATGCTTCTTGATGTCTCTTCCACCATTCAGTCACAGTGGGGTCAGCTGATGCATTCGGGAGTGTGGCGAGCTTACGATAAAAACGCGACACTTCTTCTTTTTCAGTTGTTGCTACTGCCGCGAGACTGAGCATTGAATTGAGCCCCACCGACGGGCCATCAGCTTCAATATCGATTACTATAAAAATTTGGGAATCAGAAATCATAGAGACTTGCAGTACAGTTTCATGATATCTGCGTTCGTCAACATATCAACAAATATATCACTGTGTCGGGAATTCCAGTATAAAGCGGGAGCCCTTGTCTTTGCCGTCTGATTCGGCCCAAATGCGGCCGCCCATCGCCTCTATAAATGTCTTCGCGAGATATAGGCCGACGCCTGTGCCGAGGAGGTTCACTTTTTGCGCATCGGCACGCGAGAATTTCTTGAAGAGATGCGGGAGTGTCTCGGGCGCAATGCCGACGCCGGTGTCTGAAATCGTCAAGCGGACCGCAACCCCATGCCGCTCGACGGCGACGGTGACGCCCCCGTGCACGGTGTATTTGAGAGAGTTATCAATCAAGTTGCCTATTACCTCTTTCACCTTGCCCTCGTCCGCCTTGATGGTGTACTGATGAGATTCGTCGATTTTCTTTTCGAGAGTCAGGCCACGCAGCTGCGCGTGCGGAACGTAGCCGTCCGCAATAGACGAAGCGGCTGCGGCGAGGTCGAAAGGAGCGCTGTTGTACGATATCTGCCCGAGCTCCATCTTGGACTTGCTCAAAAATTGGGCGATGAGATTCAACACGTCGTTCCCCCCGATGAGAATCTTCTGCGCGACCGCTTTTACCTCGGGCGAAGCATGGTCGACAGTGCCGTCGACGATAAGCGATGCATACCCGCGCATGGCGGTAATCGGATTGCGGATTTCATGCGACGCAAACGTCATAAATTCCGATTTTTCCTCACTCAGCCGCTGAATTTCCTCCCGTGATCTGACCTCTGTACGAACACTGCGCACCAAGAGTGACCCGATCGCCAAGCTAAGAACAAAAAGCAAACCGTTGAACATCTGCTCCGTTTGATTTGCAGCAAGTATCGTGCGAAGGAAAGTAGTAATCCAAAGCAGACCGATAAGAAGTTCGGTGATCATCACTTTTGCATTGAATAGCTGAAGCCTGAATACTGAATACATGACCGCGATTGCAATGCACGTCGTAAAAAGCGGTCCCGTCCAAATGTACTTTGCATTATTGAGAAACGGCGATGGCAGAATGAGGTTGTAAAAGATTCCGGCCGCTCCAGCGATGGTGACACTTCCGACGATGACGAGGAGTTGAGTGCGCTCAATACCGGATGCTACAAGATATTTTGCCCACAGTCGCGCGATTCCACCAACAAAAAGCGCGCCAAAAAGCAAGGCGAATGTGAGGTATCCCTGCAGGTCGAGTTGTACGCCACGGCCCCACTCATATTGAACGATTGCCTGAGTTAAGAAAGATGGATCGACTAAAAGAACCACCGAAAAGAGGAGTACCGCGAGGGTTGGTATCCATACTGCAGACCGCGGAAACGCCTCCGAACGAGGAAACGAGTATGAGAACAAATAGTACGTGACCCCAATTACGAGCGCTGCGATGTACGATGCTTTTGTACTGTAGAGCGATGCGATGTACGAATTCGTTACTTGGGATCCTATAAGCGCTAAAGCCCAGATGGAGAGCGCCGCAAGAAATATCGCGAACAGCGCATTCTCGCGACGCCGAACATTTCCGCGAAGTAGCACAATCATTGAGCCGGCGTTGAATAGCGCGGTCATGAGTAGGATGCTGTTTGTTATGTTCAACATGATGAGGTAGCGCAATTATACCCCGCACTATTAGGGCAATTTTGACCTTATCGGCACTGTAGAATTGACAGACGGCGGGTTTAGTTACAATATGCTGATAGGCTACTTGACAATGAACCATTGCGGGGAATCCGCAGGAGGACACAAATGAAGATCGAGAGCATCGGCTTGGCCCTTCCTGCGAGGAAGGTCACCAACGACGACATTCTCAGCGAAATCGCGGAGCGGAGCACCGGGTTTAAGGGCGACCTGACCCAAGCGCTTCGCACTGTCGACATTATGCTGCGCCACAGCGGATCGTCTACCCGCTACTGGAAGGACGATACGCAAAATTCTCTGGATCTGGCTGTGGCGGCCGGACGCGACGCGCTTGCGCGCCTCGACGGCGACGATCATAGCGTGGATCTTATTCTTTACGCGAGCGTCTACTCCGAACTGAAGGAGCCATCGAGCTCCGGTCCCATCGCGCATGAGCTTGGGATGGACGCCGTCGAGACGTGGGACGTCAAGATGGCGTGCGACGGATGGATGAAAGCAGTAAAGACGGCGTATGCACTCATCGAAACCGGGCTGTATCGCCGGATAATGGTGGTGACTTCCGAGTTTTCTATGGCGCACAACTACGCCATCTATCCGAAACTGTTCGAGCTGGACTCCATTGATCAGCTCGAGTGGCGCTTCCCTGCCTATACGATTGGCGAGGCGGCATCGGCGACGATCCTCGGTCCGGATCCCGCGAACGGCTGGGCGTTTTTCAACCGGACGAGGAACGATCTGTACGACCTGTGCACCGTTCCGAATCCCTGGTCGAATCCGCGCTCGGCGCGCGTTGCAAAAGACGGCCTTTCGCACTTCACTTCCTATGGTATAGATCTGCGAAAGCATGGCTTTCCCGGTGCGGTCGAGACATTTCGCGAATCGGGCATCGACACAAGCAAGGTCGATGTTCTGTTCACGCACTCGTCCTCAAAGGCCGATTGGTCGGCGGGAGCGAAACTCCTCGGGATGCACAACAAGATGTACGACATCTACTCAAAGTTCGGCAACGTCGTATCGGGTGCAATCCCGGTCGCGATGGCAAGTGCCGAGCGGGAAGGTACGCTCAAGCGCGGCATGAACGTCGCCGCGTGGGTCGCATCCGCCGGAATGTCGTTCTCAACCGCCGAGTTCGTATACTAATATCAAGTAGAAGAGCACTCTGAAGGGGCCGCCACTCGCGGCCCCTTTTTCTATCCCCTTGCGAACGCGAGGGCGATGAAGCTGATGAGAAGCCACCAGAAGCGATACGCATCGCCGAACACTGCTTGAATCTGGGGTCCGAAGTGCCACACGCTCTCAAGCGCGGGGATTTGAAGCCACACAACGACGGCAATCACCGCGACGGCGACACCGCTGAAAACCGCCTGAATAGGATGCGAGGAGTCCGCACCGTAGGTGTCGGTAATGCGGTACATACAAATGAAAATAATCACCAGCAAAATACCGTGAAGCAGGGCGGCAATGAGCGGCGTACTAAGCTGAGACGCGATACTGCCCATCAGACGCGCATCAGGCAGAGCACTCGCGACGAGGAGCGTGAGCGGGAGCGCAAGTGCGAGAGCCGTAGCACGCGAAGGACCTCCGCGAAGCGCGTCCGCCGACATGATGAGCGCAAACACCGCAAGCACAACCCAATCAAGCGGTATGTTGGAAAAGACCGACACGAGTGCGTGCCAATCCATAGATTAGAGTCCTTCCCCGCGAAGCTTTTCAATAAGCTCGCGTGCCTTTGCGGAAAGTTTTTTCGGAAACTGAATGTCTATCCGCACCATAAGGTCGCCGCGGGTATTTCTTCCATGAGGAACACCCTTGCCGCGTATGCGAACGACTTCCCCGTGTGTGACTCCCGCCGGAACATCAATTGTTTCGTCACCATCGAGCGTACGTACGTGGTATTCCCCGCCAAGAAGCGCATCCGAGAGCTTGATGGGCAGTGAAATCGTGAGATTGTTGCCGTCACGTGTGAAATCGGAATCCTTCTTGACGTGCAATTTGACGTACAAATCCCCCGCCGAGCCGCCCGCAGCCGCTTCGCCACGCCCGGGCATGCGTATCATCTCGCCGTCGGATACTCCGGCCGGAACGACTATCTGAATTTCCTCCTGTCTCCGCGCGACACCTTCGCCGCGGCATGTCTCGCACGGACTCTCCGGCACTTGGCCGCGGCCATGGCACTTCGGGCACTGTCGCGTGGTGGTAAACGAGCCGAACAAAGAATTGCGCGTCTCTCGCATCTCACCCTTGCCGTTGCAGCCGGTGCAGGCCGTCATCTTGGTCCCCTTCTTGGCACCGGAACCGCCGCAGGTATCGCACATACCCACTTTGGCGATAAGAACGTTGCGTTCGGTGCCAAAAATCGACTCGCGAAACGCGAGCTCAATATCTATTGAAATGTCCCGCCCTCTGCGTTGACCGGCCGAAAAGCCGCCACCGCCGAAAAATTCACCGAAGATATCGCCGAGGTCAAACTCCTGAAAATTGCCCTGAAACCCCTGAAAATTAGAGAAATCGAACCCGCCGAAGCCCTGTCCGTGCGGAGAGCCGCCTGCAAATGTCTTGCCGTAGGTGTCGTACTCCGCGCGCTTCTTTTTGTCGGACAATACCGAATAGGCCTCGCTCACTTCTTTGAATTTCGTCTCGTCCCCGCCCTTCTTGTCGGGATGGTATTTGTGCGCTAATTTTCTGAACGCGGATTTTATCTCATCTTCATTGGCGCCCTTCTTCACACCCAAAATATCGTAGTAGTTTTTCATGGTCGGAATCATTATATGTGCAGAAAAATTATCCGCAATTACAAATATTCATTAATCATTTTCTGGTATCGCCATTCCTGAATTTTGGGTGTCTTGTGCATCCGGACAACCATCCAGATAATACGGCAAAACTCAAAGGGCTTGTAATTTGCTCTGAAACCGGAATACCCAAGCCGTCCAAGCCGATCGTCGAGGGTCACAATATAGGCGCTCTTTTGCGCATCAGTGATTTTCCATTTCGCCTGATATTCGTAGTCGCCCGACTCCGGAAACCACTCGTTCGTCGAAAGTACACTTGCGATGTCAAATCCAAGCGGCGCGGGAAATGAATCCTCTAGGTCTAGAACGCCTTGCGCACTTATATTCGACGGGTTGAGGTCTCCGTGCGAAATGACGTACGGGAAATCACTGATGCTACGCAATGACTCTTCGAATTTCGCCTGTATCCGCGAAGCATACTCGGGAAGTTCCTGTTTGAGAATTTCCAGATGGATGCCCTTTGCGAATTGCTCGGGGTCTGAGACGACGATGGCCTTGCTCTGCGGTTCGAGATACTTGCCGACTGCCTCTACCAGCTCGTCGAACGTCGCGTCGGATACAGCACCTGATGTTTCGTATTCTTTAGTAAAACGCATTCGAAACGTCTCCCCCAACGACTCCTCGATGAAATACGAATGTCCTTCGTACGTACCTTCCGACAATATTTTTGCGACAGGGTACCCCGCACGCTCCATGGCGCGGTGCATCTCCAGATCTTTTGCAATTTGTGCAGGCGGACCGATGCGCAGATATTCGTCTGTCGCACGATAAACGCCCGCGGCCGACCTCTGGAGGCTTACCAAATCGAACGATTTGCCCTCAATGATCAGATGCTCCTCCATTCACGCACTTTATCATGTACTTATCGCCGTTGATTTTGCGAAAGAAAAGAGAGATAAATCGAAGCCGTCATATTGATCGCTTCTGGCAAAATCAAAAGAGCGCCCGAATACGAGCGCCCTCTTTCCGACAGAGATCCGGGTTGATTACTTGGTCGGTGCAGTCACCGATGTTGGGAACAGAAATTTTACTAGCAACAACGCCACCAGCATCGTACCCGAACTGATCAAGGCGTCGTCGGGACCGCGCCACAGGATTGGGGCCGAACCGAACAATGCGACCGTCTAAATCATCGCGGCAGGGATCGCGCAGTAGGTGTGCGGATATTTTGCTTTCGTCCGCATAGCCCAGATCGTGAACAACGCCGCGAATGGAATCAGTAATCCGCGGGGAATTGCATCAAGCAGAACCTGCGTCCACATTTTGTGGCCCTCCGTTGAGCGACCTACATTGTAGCCTCAATCTATACTTATGTCAAGAGGTAGATTCTGGCGGTTTCTGATCTCCTGCAGGCGGTGTCTGTTGCTGATTCATTGCCTGACCGATCGAGCTCATTGCCGTTGAGAGCGCTTCTGAATCCGACTTGATAGCACTCGCATCAGTGCCGCCACGCGCCGTTTTGAGTGCGTCGATTTTCTCCTGCACATTCTTCTTGATGTCTTCGCTGACCTTGTCGCCATGCTCTTTGAGGGCCTTCTCGGCGGCGTATACGAGCTGGTCGGCGGCATTTTGCGCTTCTACGAGTTCTTTCTTTTTGAGGTCGCTATCAGCGTTCGCCTCCGCATCTTTGCGCATCTTTTCGACTTCTGCGTCAGAAAGTCCCGAGGCACCCTCAATGCGAATCGATTGCTCTTTGTTGGTTGTTTTGTCCTTGGCCTTGACCGTGAGAATGCCGTTGGCGTCGATGTCGAAGGTAACTTCCACCTGCGGCATGCCGCGCGGCGCCGGCGGAATACCGTCGAGATTGAAGCGACCGAGCGACTTGTTGTCGCCTGCCATCGGGCGCTCGCCCTGCACCACGTGGATTTCCACCGACGGCTGGTTGTCGGAAGCTGTAGAAAATGTCTGTGAACGGGATGTCGGTATGGTCGTGTTGCGGTCGATGAGTTTTGTCGCGACCCCGCCCATCGTCTCGATACCGAGCGAAAGCGGAATCACATCGAGCAGAAGCACGTCTTTCACGTCGCCCTGCATGATGCCGCCCTGCAGTGCCGCACCGAGTGCCACCACTTCGTCGGGATTGACGCTCAAGTTCGGCTTTTTGCCGAAAAATTCCTCCACGGCACGCTGAATCGCCGGCATGCGGGTCTGTCCGCCCACCAAAATGACTTCATGTATCTGGTCCTTTTTGAAGGGCGACGCTTCCATCGCGCGTTTGGTGATAGCCATAGCCCGCTCCACAAATTCGGCGGTGAGTTGCTCAAGTGTGGCACGGCTCAATTTCACCAGCAGGTGCTGTGGTCCGGCATCGGTAGATGTGATGAATGGAATGTTGATTTCGGATTCCGTGGCGGTGGAAAGCTCGATTTTCGCCTTCTCGGCCGCTTCGTCCAAGCGCTGTCTCGCGAGCGGGTCTTTGAGCACGTCCACACCGCTTTCCTTCTTGAATTCAGCCGCAATCCAATTCATTATTTTCTGGTCCAAATCTTTGCCGCCGAGGTGCGAGTCGCCGTCGGTCGAGCGCACTTCAATCACGTCATCGCCGACTTCGAGCACCGAAATATCGAAAGTGCCGCCGCCGAAATCGAACACGACGATTTTCTCGTTCTTCTTTTTGTTGAAACCATAGGCGAGAGCGGCCGCCGTCGGCTCGTTGATGATGCGCTTCACATCGAGTCCGGCGATTTTCCCGGCATCGCGCGTCGCGGCACGTTGCGCGTCGTTGAAGTATGCCGGCACCGTGATGACCGCCTCCGTAATTTTCCCTCCAAGGCGCGCTTCCGCATCGGCTTTCAGCTTCTGCAAAATCATCGCCGAAATTTCCTCCGGACGGTACCATTGTCCCGCCTTGCCGTCGGGCAGGTCACCCATCTTCACCTCAATACCGCCGTTTGACGCTTTGCGCATCTCAAACGGGATGGCCTCGCGGTCCTTAGCGACATTCGCCTCGTCAAAGTTGTGTCCGATGAAGCGCTTTATCTGAAATACCGTGTTTTTAGGATTTGTGACACCCTGCCGCTTGGCTATCTGGCCGACGAGCCGCTCGCCCGTCTTGGAGAGCGCGACGATGGAAGGTGTGGTGCGCGCACCCTCCGAGTTCTCGAGTATCACCGGTTCGCCGCCCGAAACCACCGCCATCGCGGAATTTGTCGTGCCCAAATCTATGCCGAGTATTTTTGCCATATGTTTAATTTTAATCGACTAATGAAGCCTCATTATGAGTGATTATATGTATCACATTGCGCCATTATATTCTTCATCAAAAGTTGTGCAAGTTAAACCTGCACAACCATGCAATATATGTGTTCATTCGTCAATCGCTAAGATGTGCCAATCGCTTGGTGCTCTCCTACCGAGTAAGACGTCACGCGAAAACTCTTTAAACTCCCTCCCTTTCAGCAAAACCTCATCCGCGTTTTTCTGATCGAGAAGCGCTGAAAATAATCCAGACGACGTACCGATCAATCCCGCGAACTCATAGTGTCTCGCCCACTCAAAAGCATCTTCAAATTCTTCAGTGGCTCGCGAAAGTCCGCCCGGATATTTTTCGAGAGGATTTTTAACATGAATATAGGCATTGAGATACTGCAGCTGTCTGTCGGAATCAACGGTACGGGCCTGAAATGATCCTTGAAACAAGGTACCGGCCTCAGCATACTGTGCATTGAAATAGGCGGACATACTTGTGCAAAGTCTCTGCATGAATCGACTAATTCCACCTTCTTCAATCTCCTGAAAAAGAAAGTGGAAATGATTGTCCAGCAGGCAGTACCCCAATATCGAGACATACGGCTTTGGGTGCGGCCAATGTTCTGGCCGTGCGAAACCCCGACGTACGTGTTCCGGTCCTATATCACGTTCCCAATTACGCGGAACATTCGCATCATTCAAATAGCGTACCAGTTTCAGAAATCTCCAGCGATCATTGTCGCTCCTGACGATGTCCATCCGACGGGTGCCTCTGTTATATACATGGACGTATGAACCTACCGAGTATGGTTCTTTCCGCATTGACACAATGTCGCATACGTCATTACGTTGTGCAAGTTTAACTTTCACAACTAAATATCATTTCTTGACGATGACCTGAGCGGGCCTAAGTATTCGTTCGCCCGCTTTGTAGCCGTACCGTAAAATCTTGATGATTTCGTGCGATTTGCCGGCTACATCTTCGACCTCCTGTACGGCATCGTGCAAGTGCGGACTGTACGTCTCGCCCACTTTGCCGTAGTGTTCGATGCCGTTGCGCTTCAGCGCGTCGATGAGTTGGTCCCGCACGCGCTCCATACCGCTTTTCCACCCGTCGCTCACCTCGGCCCACGCCTCACTTCCTGCCGCCATATCGAAGCTATCGAGCGCGGGAATGATGTCATGCACCAATTCTTCCCGCAGAAGCTCGCCGCTGCGCGCAGCTCGGGCCTCGGATTCGCGCTTGCTGTTCACCGCATCAGCCTTGGCTCTCTGCCAGCCGTCTAGGTACTCCTGCCTCTCTTTCTTTACTTTCTCCAGTTCGTCTTTGAGTTTCCTGATTTTTGCCTGTGCCGCGCCGATATCCCCGAGTTCTTCCTCGGGTTCAAAGTTCACTTCTTCGTCTTCGGCGTGTTTCTTCATTGGGCGAGTATATCAAAATCAAACAAAATGTGCCTCTACACCGGATTATTGATCTATCGCTTGCATCACGGATACGTTGCTCGCCGTCGCTCGCAACGTTCCGCGACCCCGCCTCGCGGCCTCGCCTGCTGGCTCGGCATCGCTCCGGCCGAGCAAACGTCAAGAAAAAAGGAGGCGAAGGCCTCCTTTTTCTAGCGTTTGCTCCATTGCGGCGCACGGCGGGCGCCCTTGAGACCGAACTTTTTGCGTTCACGGGCACGCGGGTCGCGCTTGAGGAAGCCTTTGACCTTGAGGTCTTTGCGCTGTTCGGGATTGATTTCTATCATTGCGCGGGAGATTCCCAGCCGGATGGATTCGGCTTGCGCCTTTTTGCCGCCGCCGGAGACGCGCGCGGTCACCAAATACGTCGCGCCGAGAAGCGTAAGCGGCTCGTAGGCGGTCTTCATCATGATATTGAGCGGGAAATAGTCCTTGGCGTCCATGCCGTTGACCTCCATCGTCGTATTCTTGGCGGGAGTGATGCGCACGCGCGCTGTCGCGGTCTTTCTGCGTCCCACTGCCTCTGTGTATCGTGCGGTTGCCATAGAAATAGTTGATAGTTATTAGTACGTAGTTCGTATAGAATGCAAAACGCTAATCGGTGACGATAAGATTTTTAAGACGTGCGGTAAGCATGGTATTGCGCGGAAGCATTTTGCGGACGGCGCGACGAATCGCTTCGCCGTGACCCTTGCGCTCGTTGAGATGTGCGAGTGACTCCTTCTTGAGTCCGCCCGGATACCCCGAATATGTCGTGTAGATTTTGCCCGTGCGCTTTTTCTCGGGAGCAAACATCTTCGAAGCGTTCTTCACCGTGACCTTGACGTCACTACGGATATTCGGCGTGTAGCTTGCGTGCAGTTTGCCCATAAGCGCTTTTGCGGCCTGCGAAGCCACGCGGCCGATAGGCAGACCTGCAGCGTCTATTGTATGAGCCTGTGAGGTGGTGGTTGTCATATTATTGTACGAATTCAATGCGTGCCGCATCCCCTACGCGCTTACCGACGCGGCCAAGCAGTGTGATGCGGGTGTATCCGCCGGCGCGCTTGGCGTAGCGGGGTGCGAGCGTGTCATGGAGTTTCCTCACCGTCTCAGGTGCACCACCGAGGCGTTCCGCGACCTTGCGGCGGGAGAGAAGCGAATTCTGCTTGCTGGTCGACACGAGCTTCTCGACAAACGGACGCAGTTCTTTTGCCTTGGCTACCGTGGTCGTGATCCCCTCGTGAAGAACGAGTGAGCGTGCCAAAGAGCGCAAGAGCGCGGTGCGCTGGCGCTTCGGGCGGTTCAATGTTCGATTCTTCACGTGGTGACGCATAAGCAGTGTTTAGTAAGTAGAACGTAGATAGTAGTAAATGCAACAAGTTACTGAGAGCGGAGCGTCAATCCGAGGTTCGAAAGTGAGCGCTTGATGTCCTGTAATCCTTTTTGGCCGAGACCTTCGATGGCAAGCAGGTCGTCTTCGCGCTTGCGTACAAGACCGCCGACGGTGCGGATGGAGGCATTGTCGAGCGCCATCTCCACACGCTGTGGAAGTTTGAGCTCGGTGATGCGGGTCTTGAGCATTTCAGAATCCACCGGCATGCCTTTGTCCTCGCGGGTCGAACGGTGCTCTGATGCAACCGGCATTTCCTGTGCCTCTTCCTCTTTGAAGCCGACGACCGCCTTGAGCTGGTGAATCATCGTCTCGATGGAGCGCTCGAGCGCTTCGCGCGGAGCGATGGTGCCGTCGGTCTCAATGAGAATACGGAGGCGGTTGAAATCGGTGCGGTCACCGACGCGCATGTTTTCCACTTCGTAGTTTGCGCGGCGAATCGGGCTGAAAATCGCATCGAGTGCGATAGTGCCGATGTCAACGCGCTCTTTCTGATGTTCCTCTTTCGGAATATAGCCCAAGCCGCGCTCCGCGCGGACTTCGAGTTCGAAATTCACCTTTCCGGTGACATCGGCGATGCGCTGTTCCGGATTGAGAATTTCGACTTGGCCCGGCAATTTGAGGTCGGCGGCGGTCACTTCCTTGGGACCCTTCACCGAGAGTGTGATGGTCTGCGGCTCGTCGGAGAGCAGCTTGAAGCGGATTTTGCGGAGATTGAGTAGTATCGTCACGACGTCTTCTTTGACGCCCTCGATGGTCGAGAACTCATGGGCAACACCCGGAATTTTGACATGGGTAACGGCCGCGCCCGGAAGCGAGGAGAGGATGATGCGGCGTAGAGAGTTGCCGAGGGTAAAACCGTAGCCGGGGTAGAGTCCGTCTATTTCGTACGTACCACTGCGCTCCGATTCGGAGACGACGCGGGGCTTACTGGGCAATGCAATGTGATAATCAGACATATAGGATGATGGACCTGTTAGGAAATCCTACTAATTGCTAATAAATAATGACACCTGGGTTAGAAAATAAGACTGCTGTCTTTTTCCGTCTTCGCTCGGACGAAGTGTAAGCAAGCTTCCGCTTCGCTCCTCGCTAGACGTAATAAAACGCCCGCCAGTATACCTCATAATTGCGGTCATAGCAAATATTATTTACCTACTATAGAACTCAAACAGCGTCGGGTAATTAAGGCCTGTTTCGACTGCGTTGTACTGTGGCTCCCCGACAATTTCGATTTTCATGGCGCTCATGTCTACGGCGAGCCACTGCGGAGCCGGACGCTTGTCTTCCTTTTCGGCGAGACTTGCGTACAGCGGGCTCGAGCGGTTGCCTTCGCGGACAGCCACGATATCACCTTTACTCACGCGATATGAAGGTGTCGTGATACGCTTTCCGTTGACCGTGAAGTGGCCGTGAGAAATAGCCTGACGTCCGGCGCGGCGCGTAGGAGCAAATCCCGCACGGTAGACGACGGAATCGGCGCGCATCTCGAGTGCGCGGTGGAGCGATGCGGAAGGGTCGACCTCGACATACGCTTTCTCGGCGTAATTGGAGAGCTGGCGCTCCGAAAGACCGTAGGTGAAGCGGACGCGCTGCTTCTCGAGAAGCTGCAGGCCGTAGTCCGAACCGCCCCTGCCTCCGCGACCGCGCTTCTCCTTTTTGCGTGCGGCCGAGAGCGCAAACTTCTGTGTCTGCAGTTGTTCGAAAATGCCGGGACCGAGGCGCTTTCCTATTTTGTATTTTGATTTGATTGGCAACATATAGTGTGTATTAGACTCGGCGGGGTTTCGGCGGACGCGGGCCGTTGTGCGCGACCGGCGTGTCGTCGGCAATTTTTGTTATATCAATGCCCTTCCCGGCAAAGCCGCGCAATGCACTCTCGCGACCTGCGCCGACACCGCGGATGACCACGTCGACTTCTTTGACACCGATGATGGCGGCTTTGTCGCCGACGAGCTCACCCACCTTGGCTGCGGCAAACGGTGTTCCCTTCTTGGCGCCGGAAAAGCCCAAACTGCCGGAGGAAGACCATGCCATGGCATTCCCCGTCTTGTCGGTGAGGAGGACCTTTGTGTTGTTGTAGGTCGCGTGAATATGGAGCGTACCCTGCGTAATGTTCTTCTTGGCGGTGCGCGCCAAAGAGCGGGACTTGAGCCCCTGATCCACAGTTCCTCCTGATTTTCTAATGATGCGTTTCTTTCCCATAATTGATTACAAAAGTAACAAGTAACAAGTATCAGGTATCAAACGAGTGTCGAGAAAACAAGTATCAAATTGATACTTGCTACCTGATACTTGATACCTACTAGAAAAAATCATGTTTTTTCTAGTTTACGGCGGCCTGAAGTCATCGTCTTACGGACGTTGCCGCGGACCGTGCGAGAGTTGGTCTTGCTACGCTGACCGCGCGCCGGAAGGCGCTTGGCATGACGCGAACCGCGGTATGATTTGATGTCTTTGAGGCGGCGGATGTTGCCGCTTATCGAGCGACGCAATTCTCCCTCGACGGTGAACCTCTCGAGTGCCTCACGAAGTGCGGTCTCTTCTTTTGCAGTGAGCTCCTTCGGATGCTTGCCCGCGTCAATCTTGAGTGCCTCGAGCGCCGAGAGAGCGCGCGGACGACCCACGCCGTAAATGGCGGTCAGCCCGATTTCGAGCCGTTTCTCCTCCGGTATGGTTACTCCTGCGATACGCATAAAATATGTTGTAAATGTTGTATGTGTTGTAATCGTTTTAAATGTTTTGGCCCGTTTGCATATACAACATCTACAACAATTTCAACATGTATAACACTTATCTAGCCTTGCCTTTGCTTATGGCGAGGGTTTGTGCAGATAACCCACAGTCGCCCGCGTCGTTTGACGTGGCGACAATGCATGCAAATTTTCTTAACGGAAGCTTTCACCTTCATGGGTCTGAAGTTAGACGCGTCGGGTAATGCGGGCGCGACCCCCATACGGATCGAGCTGTACGAGCACACGGTCGCCGACGAGCACTTTTATTCTATGCAGACGCATTTTACCTGCGAGGTATGCGAGAACGATGTCCCCACTAGCGAGCTTTACGCGAAAGAGAGTATTAGGAAGCGCCTCGTCGACGACTCCTTCCACAACCTCTGCATCAGCCATATCTGCGCGACGAAATATAGCAGTGCGTGCCTATATAGTCAAGGATTATTTGGCTTCGGGGGCCACTACGTCAATCTTGATGGCGGCAGGGTCGGTCGGGAACGTGCTTTTCCAGAATGGTTCGATGCGTGCGTGCGCCTCTTGCACGCCGGAGAACTGGGTGACTATAGTCTGAAACGCGCCTTGGTCCTTGCCTGCAAGAGCCTGCTGTAGAGCCGCGGAATCGATATTCCACACGAGCTGCGCCGAGCCGGCAAGCGCGAACTGCAATGGGTCGACACCGAAAGTCGACGAAGCGTTCGCTGCGCGTGCGACGAAGCCGCTTCCCGGAGTGAATGTTATAGAAGCACCGTTCGCATCGGCATACACCGTTTGTGCAAGCGCATCAGCCGGAAAAACCGGGGCGACAACATGGGCACTTTGATGTATGCGTACGCCGCCGCCGGCCTCGGGAGTGGAAGGTTCGTCCTTGTATGTAATCTGCACGAGGTCGGGGAACACTACCGTGCCGGCGGCGGCGGCAACAGAGCCACGCGCCTTGCTTTCAAGTCGGGTGCGTACCGCGCTCACGGCGGTCTGCATTGCAGCAGGCGCGACACCCGGCTTATCTCCGACGAATCCCCCGCTCATGGCGGACGTTGACTTCCCGTAGATATGCGGATAAATGGCGGCCGACGTCTTGAGGCCGGGCACGGTGAATTTGCCTGCGGCCACATTATATTGCTCGCCTGGTTGATCGGCGATAACCGTCACGCTCACCTGACC
The DNA here is from genome assembly GCA_001781335.1 of Candidatus Kaiserbacteria bacterium RIFCSPHIGHO2_02_FULL_55_25. Lineage (GTDB taxonomy): Bacteria > Patescibacteriota > Minisyncoccia > Phycocordibacterales > UBA2100 > UBA10103. The sequence goes on from MFLL01000001.1 coordinate 68,849, forward strand.
CGGCGTCGTGCCCTTCTTTCCCGGAATGACGATATCCGCAGGTGTACGGAATATCAGCCCGCTCTCCGATTGGAAGCGCGTGTTCTTGATGAGTTTGAACGAGGTCGTCTGATAGTCGTTGTATACCGTGATGATGCCACTCGCCTTGTCTTCGGAATGGACCGTGCCCTGACTCTCGACGACTTCAGAGTCAGCGAGGTCTACGGTCTGCACAGTGTACGAGAGTGTGCCGCTGGCGGCCGTCGCCGCCGGATACGCCGTAAACCGCGAAGACTCATCAAAAGTCGCCGTGTGAGAGCGCGGCGTGACCGTAATCGTGGTCGAGCGCATCGCGACAAGCAACAAAATACCGAGCACGATGACGCATACACCGGCCAGAGCCCAAATCCACCAACCCGCCAATGCGCTTTTGCGGGGCGGCACTCCGGAAGTCTCTTGATACTCGCGCATGTCGTTCATTGCAGGACGTGAGCGGGGGCGTTGCGGCATTGAAATGTTGCGGATGGAGCGCTCACCCTCGGCCGGAGGAGGCGGTATTGGGCGGACCGGATTTGCATTAATCGGGACAGGGCGGGAGTCATCGGACTCGGGCATTTCCGCCGGAGCAGGAGAGGCAGAGGGAGCGCTCTTGCGCGGCTCATTTCCATCCGGAGGCAAGATATCCTGAAAATAATCTTTGGCCATGTTCAAAAAAGTATATCACGCAGATATCCCGCCTTTATTTACTCCTGTGACTCGATGTTGACAAGTGCGGAGGCGACGGCAAGCGAATCGTCCGCGACCTCTCCCGATATCCAGCGGTCCATGTGAATCGAGGACGGGGTGCACACGATGAACGGGAGCGTCGTCACGGTGAATTGCGAGAAATCGATACGGGAAAAAAGCCGCCCGAGCCACGGCTCAAGGTCCGGATGCGTCACCAGGAGCATGTCGTTTGCCGCACGGCGGGTCGCGGCCATTTGTCCGATGGGGCCGGCAAATATCCGGACGAGTTCCGGTTCGACAAGCGCAAGCGCTTTTTGTACCGCTTCGCACGCTTCCGTCGAACATGCGTCGCGCTCTAGCATCCGCAGTGAAGTGAGTACGTCCTCGGGTAATTTCCCGCCGGCAATGCGCGAAAGTATCGTGCGCACTCCCTCCGGCACAACACGCTGCTCGAATGCCGCACCGCGTACCGAGACGATGTGAGTAGTATCAACACCCATGTCGACAATGAGGTAGTGCTTGCCGGGAATCGCACTCTCACGCGCAAGCATCATCAGCGCGCGGATGCCGGAACGCCACGCCGGTTTCGCGACCGGAAATACTTGGGCAACACCCTCTGCGATAGCGCTACGAACGGCCGGTTCGCATTCGCTCACCAGAGACACGGCGTTTATCTCGTGCGCGCGCTTGCCCGCCGGTTGTCCGGTCGAATAGCCGTTGAGCTGTACGCGCAGAACAGTTGCTTCGAGAAGTTTGGCTCTATCGAGGTCCGGCGCGCCCGCAAGCGCTCCCTGTGCCAGTTTCGACACCATTGAATCGTGAATGACTTCGTCGCGACCGTACTCTTCGCCGGAACGGATGCTCCGTGTCGTCGCCCAAGGGGCATGAACCGTGACGTAAACCTCCGTTATCGGAGAACGGTGCCCGTCTTTCGCATATGCATCGAGCGCTTCTTTGCCGGCTTCTTGTATCTGCCCGCCAATCTGCGCGGTTGCTTGCTTGAATGTCCGTTCTTCGAGCGTGAGCTTGGAGTGACCAGTCGCAATGACATTCGCCGGCGAATGCCCGGACACAGAGAGCACCGCTACCGACGCACTGCCGGGGCTTACATCGACAACCGCGACCGCACGCTCGCGGCCGCCTGTAAGGTGCATGTTGACCATTGTGTTCAGTATATCGCGCCGTGAGACGACGCTGCGGGTTTTGCCCGCGCACATGTGCAAAAGAATTATACGAGAACCGCTTTGATGCGCCTGATGCCCGCCGCCACCGCCTCTTCTTTTTGGACTTTAAATGTCCCAAGTTCGCTCGTGTTGCCAACATGCGGACCGCCGCAAAATTCTATAGAAAATGCGCGCTCATATTGAGGTTTAACCTCATTCCCACCACGCGGGCCAATAGAGTAGACGGAGACCATGTCGGGATACTTGGCGCCGAATTCATGTTCCGCGCCGAGCACCTCCGCCTCGTCTCTCGGAAGCGTCGAACGCATCACGGGGAGCGCCTCCGCAATTTTCTCGTTGACGACTTTCTCCACCGCGGCAATTTGCTCTTTCGTCATTTTGGCGCCATACGAGAAGTCTATGCGAAGGCGCTCGGAGGTGATATTGCTTCCGCGTTGCTTCACCTGCGGGCCGAGGACCATCTGGAGTGCCTTGAGCAGTAAGTGGTGAGCGGTGTGCAGCTGCGTCGTCTTTTCGGAATGGTCGGCAAGACCGCCTTTGAATTTCTGCTCACTGCCCGCGCGGCTAAGCTCCTGATGCTTTTTCATTTCGAGCTTGAACCCGTCTTCGTCAACGTCTATATTTCTCTCTTTCGCGATTTCCAATGTCATTTCAAACGGAAAACCGTAGGTCGTGAAGAGCACATATGCCTGCTCGCCGCTGATGTGGCCGCCGGCGGCGGTTTTCTCAAATTCCTTCATACCTTTGACGAGCGCGTGACCGAATTGCACTTCCTCTTTCCACACCTCATCCGCCACCATGTCGTACACCTCGTCGGCCGCGAGCTCGGGATATGCCTCGTCGTACTTTTCCAAAATAATCGTTGCGGAGCGCACGAGCATGCTGTCATCCGCCTTCTCCGCGCTGATGCCGATTTTTTGCGCATGAAGCGAGGCGCGACGCAAAAGTCGGCGCAAGATGTAGCCGCGGTCGGTGTTTGACGGTCGCACGCCGTCGCCGAGCATGAAAACGGCCGCCCTCATGTGGTCGGCGACGATACGGAAACTGCGCTTGTACCTACTATCATCGTATTGCTTGCCGGAGAAATGTTCGAGCAGAGTGATAACGTCCCAGAACACATCCGTTCGAAACACATCGGGGTCGCCTTGCGCTGCGGCCGCGATGCGCTCAAGTCCGCCGCCGAAATCCACGTTCTGTTTCGGCAAGAGCGCAAATCCTGCCTGCCCTGAGCCTGTCGAATGGGTCTTTATGTATTGCATGAAAACGGAGTTACCTATTTCCATGAAGCGTCCGCAATCGCAATTCGGATGGCACTCCGCACCGAACGCGGGGTCGTGCGGCGTACCGAAATCGTAAAAAACTTCGGAGTCGGGTCCGCCCGGCTCACCCGCGGGCATATTCTCGGGCACGCCCGCGCGGCTCCACCAATTCTTCTTGGCGTCGTAGTAGAAAATGTGACCGCCCTGCATGCCGAGGCGGTAGCCGTCGGCTTCGCTCCCTATCTCCACCACCTTGGCCTCTATCCCCTTCTTTGCAAAAAGTTCTTTCCAGATATCGGCGGATTCCGTGTCGCGCGGCACGTTATTTTTCTCGTCGCCAATAAATACCGTCACGTACAGGCGCGATGCATCAATGCCTACTTCGTCCGTAAGAAATTCAAAGAACCACGGTAATTGCTCTTTCTTGAAATAGTCGCCGAGCGACCAGTTGCCGAGCATTTCGAAAAAGGTCGTATGCCTGTTGTCGCCGACCTCCTCTATATCTTCAGCGCGGAAACTCTTCTGACTGTTGACCAATCTGTTTCCTTCCGGATGCGGCGCACCGAGCAGATACGTGATAAGCGGCTGCATGCCGGAGCCGGTAAAAAGCGTCGTCGGGTCGTTCAATGGCACGAGTGATGCGCTCGGAATAACGGTATGCCCGCGCGCTTTGAAAAACTCAAAATACTTTGTCCGTATTTCGTTGACCGTCAGCATACCCATCTATATACCACGACCATCGGCTGCCATGCGAATCAGGAGCGGAGAATCAACTTGATTGTAAAACTTGAGTGTCGAGACGTGCTCCAGCGGTATCCACTGCGCCTCGCGCATATACGCCTTCTCGCCCTCGTTCAATCCCTGCGTCTTGAGTTCGCCTTCAACGCCTTTGCAGGTGAAATACATAAGGACGGAGTGGAAATGCCGATCGCCGTTGGGGTGAGTGAAAAAGTGGTCCGCCACATGCAAAAGTTTGCCGCGTTGTACGGTGAGTCCTGTTTCCTGCTTGACCTCCCGCGCAAAAGTTTCGTCCATCGTCTCACCCATGTGGATGCCGCCGCCGGGGAAATCCCATCCGTCCCACTGACTGGAGAGCAGTACTTCACTGTCTTTGATTATCACGGCGAAAACGGACGGGCGGAATGTGAGCTGCTCCACGGGCACTTCCGTCTTTTCGCCGTTGATACCGGTGCAGGTGACTGTCTTTTTCTCGGTCATAGTCCGTAAAGTGTAGCACCCCCGTTTCCTTTGCTCCACGTGGCGAGAGGATATACTATGGCTCCACCATGAAATACAACATCCACACTCTCAAGAACTGCCTGCGCGTGATTCTCGCGCCGATGCCCGATACCCAGACGGCGACCGTCATTGTGATGACGGGCACGGGCTCGCGCTACGAGACCGCGAAGGAAAACGGACTCGCCCATTTCCTCGAACACATGTTTTTCAAGGGCACCAAGAAGCGCCCCAGTGCCAAGAAAATCAGCGAGGAGCTCGACGGGCTCGGTAGTCACTACAACGCATTTACCGCCAAAGACCGCACCGCCTACTATGCCAAGGTCAGCAGCCGCTACATTGATACCGCGCTCGATGTGATAAGCGACATTTTTCTCAATTCGACGCTGCCTGAAAAAGAAATCACCAAAGAGCGCGGGGCAATCATTCAAGAGATTGATATGTACGAAGACATGCCGATGCGCACGGTAGACAATGTATTCGATGCTCTCATCTTCGGCACCGACCACCCGCTCGGCCGCACGATTCTCGGCCCAAAAGAAAACATCAGGCGCTTCAAGCGCAAGGACTTCGACAGCTACCTCAAGCGCCACTATACGCCTGCCAATGTCGTCGTTTGTATCGCGGGCAGTTTCAGCGAAAAGAAAGTACTCGCGAAGATAACGAAAGAATTCGGCGCCCTCAAGCAAGGCGAACATATCAAGCCGCTCCCCTATTGGGCCGCACAAAAAGAGCCGCGCGTCGCTATCAAAGAGAAGAAGACCGACCAGACCCAGCTCATGCTCGGTGTCCCCGCGTATCCCTACAAGCACAAAGACGAGTACGCTCTCGCGGTCTTGGCCACCATTCTCGGCGGCGGGATGAGCAGTCGCCTCTTCCTCGAAGTGCGCGAGAAGCGCGGGCTCGCCTACTCGGTACACGCGTGGGTGGACAAATACCCCGATACCGGCTATTTCGTCGTGCAGGCGGGTGTGGAACATGCGAAGCTCGAAAAGACCGTCGAGACGATTCTCGCGGAGTTCAAAAAGATAAAACGCACCAAAGTCTCGGCCGCCGAGCTCAAGAAGGCCAAGGCATACATCAAAGGCACCAAGACGCTTTCACTGGAGACGAGTGACGAGGTCGCTGGCAATGCCGCCTCGACACTGCTCAACCTCGGCAAAGTGCGCACGCTCGAAGACGTCTTGCGGGGCATAGACAAAGTAACCGCCGCCGACATTCAGCGCGTTGCCCGCGACATACTCCGCACGGAGGGCCTCAACCTCGCCATCATCGGCCCTCATTTGCATAAAGACCATTTTTTCTCCCTCTTGCGAGTGTAAAGAGATCTAAAACAGAACCGCGTCGGAGAACGTCCGACGCGGTTATTGTGCAAAGATAAGCGACCAAGCACTTTCTACGATTGGACCGGCTTACAGTACGCCGCCTGCACCCGCTGATACAAGAGCCGAGGCGTATAGCCGACGGGTCTGAGCCCTTGGATTGGAGCTACGCTACATTGCAACTGCTCCAGTCTGTCGGGTGTCCGCCACGCCATGAACGCGTCAAGTGCTTTCCGCCACCAATCACCGACATTTTCGAAGAAGGTGGCAACGTCAGCAACCACAGCAACGATCGCCACGATGAACACCACCGTAGTGAAGTAGGCGACGACATAGTTCAGGAAGTTGAAGTCGTAGTCATTCTTCGCCAGGACGATTGTTGCAATGCCGAGCAGAATGACGTGAGGAAGCGGAGCAAGTAGTACAGCTCCGTTTTCGCCCACGGCGCGCTCCGTGCCGTCAGTCCTTCGCCCAATCCACGAGGTTTTGTTCTTCTTATGGTGCCACACTTCCACGAAGCTTTGAGTGAATGGGTGGACGATTGCCCCCCAGTCACACCGTAGCCCGCACAACACGCCGTAAAACATCGCGGTGCCGAACCGGAACAGTGTCATCAGCACGAGCCATATTGCAACCGCCGTTGGTTGCAATAGAGGGAAGTACGCTATGAACCGGCGCCGACGGATGGAGCAGGAGTTCTTCGCGTACGTCGGGAACAGCAAGTTGATCCACCATTCTTCGCGGGACGAGAGCACAGGAGCGAAAAAGTCTGCGGATACATTGATGGTCCGCTCGGCGAGGCCGAAACGCCTCAGTCCCATTGCGTGGCGACGTTTGTCGGTATGCCCGCCAACGAGGTCGTTCAGCGAGTAACGATATTGCCCGTATTGTCCGTCGAGCAACCACGATCGAATTTTCTTCGCTCGATGTTGTTTGCTCCAGACGACGCTGGCGCAGATCGTGTGCGTACCGCTCGCGTGGAACTGAATGAGCTCACGCTGGCTCGTAAGGTCGAAGACGTATCGCACTTCGTGCCCTTCAGGATTTTTAATCGACACCAACACGAGCGCATTCTTGATGTCGTTGTCGCGCACAAAATCCAAGAAAGGCTTCGCCACGCACCACTGAAGGTACATGGTAGCGCTTGACGTCGTTTGCGTGTAGTCGTAAAGGAGCTGGAGCCCGATATTGGGCAATTTCATCTCTCTTCTCACGCGCTTCGATAGAGTCGCTGACATCTTGCAGTCCTTTCATGCTTATTGAACCACGGACTTTATACAACATCTCGCTCGCAATGTCTAGTTATTTCCCGAGACAGCTTTACAGCCAATCAATGGGTTTTTTGTTGTGGGCCGCAAGATACTCGTTCGTTTTGCTGAATGGCTTGGAGCCGAAGAAGCCGCTACTATTTGCTTATTCAATTGAATTAGCAAGTAAGCCTACCTCGTCGCCTTATCCTCGCCTTTCACTTGCTTTTCATACAGATAAGCGTAGAATGCACGGACAGTTGGCTTCGGCCTCGCCCCCGCAAGGGGGAAAGAGTAGAAAACCGCTAGAGCATCGCTTTGGCGGCTTTCTTTCTTAATGCATCGAAAGGTGCCTTGTCGAGAAAGCCAATGCGGTTCTGTAACCGACGTGTATCAACGACTCGCAATTGCGAAAGATTTGCTCGAGCCTCCTGGTCTTCAATTAATCCAACAGGTACGCGTAGCGCGTGTTTACGCAGAGACGTCGTGAGCGGCACTATCAAGCATGCATCGGGGCCGAATCCTCGCATGATTACACACGGGCGAACGTGCCACTCGCCTTTCCCATCTTGTTCTGTGCCAATGTTTACACCAAGTCGACACCACCAGACTTCGCGCACGGTATACAAACGCGGTTGTTCGGCATTTGTTTTCTTCTTTACCTCGTTCCACCCATCAAAATCTTTTTCCATTCGTGAGATTGTAACATCCTACAACCAATCAATCGGTTTTTTGGAGTGGGCCGATAGATAGTCGTTGGTTTTGCTGAATGGCTTTGAGCCGAAGAAGCCGTTGTATGCTGAAAACGGCGACGGATGCGGCGATTCAATGACGAAATGCTTTGCGCGGTCGATGTGCGCGCCTTTTGCTTTGGCGTAGTTGCCCCACAGGATAAAAACGAGATTCTCGCGCTCTTCGGAGAGTTTGCGAATGACCGCATCGGTGAATTGCTCCCACCCCTGCCCCTGATGCGAACCCGCTTTGCGCGCGCTCACCGTCAGAGTCGCATTGAGAAGAAGAACTCCTTGCTTGGACCAATGTTCGAGATTACCCTTCTTCGCCAAGGCTTCGAAGGGCAAAGAACAATCTGCTGAAAGTTCTTTGAATATATTCTGAAGCGACGGCGGCAAGCGCTGGCCTTCGCTCACCGCGAAACACAGACCGTTGGCCTGATTGGGACCGTGGTACGGGTCTTGGCCAAGTATTACCACTTGGATTTTGTCGAACGGGCATAGGTCGAACGCGCGGAAAATATTCTTGGGCGGCGGGTACACAATCCCATGCAAGTATTCGCTTTTTACAAATTCCCGCAGCATCTTGAAGTAATCCTTGCCGAATTCATCCTTCAGCACCGCTTTCCACGACGCCTCTATCTGTACCTCCTTTTCCATACCCCCACTTTAGCCCGCGGTGAACGCAAGCGCGATAGCGGTGAGGACGGCAAGCGAGAGGCCGAATTTTTGATGCACCACAAGTCGTTCTTTATTAAAAAAGAGACCGAGTATCGCGGCGAGCGCAATGTAGCTCTCGGTGAGACCCGTCGCGAGACCGATGGGCATAAAAAGAGTCGCTGACGAATAGGCTACCCACGCAGTATTGTCGCTCACACTCACCGCAAGAATGAGTCCTTTATTTTTTCTCCAATTCGATAAGACCAAATGTCCCTGCCTCGTGTACAGGAGGTATGCGAGCGTCGAAACGGCCATAAAGGCGCTCGTAAACCAGTTTATCATCAGGGGGTCTGTCGCGCGCGACGCAAAGCCGAAGAGAAAGTTGCTGGCACCCATGCCGATGGTTGCGAGCACTGCAACGAGTACCCCCTTTTCCAGTGTCCGTATCCGCATACGACCGAAATGCTTATTAGAAACGAGAAAGATGCCGACGAGAAGCCCGACGATGAGCATCAGCTGTGTGCCCGTCATGACTTCGCCGATGATAAACGTAGAGAGTGCGATGGTGATAGGAACTTCCATTGCATAGATGGGCTCCACGACCGAAATTTTGCCGACGCGCAGCGCATCAAAGTCGAGCAGACCGGCGGCAAGAATGACAACGCTCGTTCCAGTAAGTACCAGCCAGTCAAATGCGCTTAACCCCTCGAGTGCCTGATATACGAACGGGAACAGTACGATGGCCGCAAAGGCGGTGATAAAGAAAAGAGCTTCCCAGTCGCCGAGCTTGCGGGCACTGCGCTGAATGAGAAAATCGCCGAATCCCCAACCCACGATGGCGAGCCCCGCGAAGAGAATTCCCATGAGTGATTACGCGAGCGCGCCCTCGCGCCGCAAAATCTCTTGTTTGCGCAGGGTGCCACCGCGGTTGTAATCACCGAATCCCCCATCCGTGCGCACCACGCGGTGACACGGAATAGTATCGTCGTAATTCGTGCGCATAATCGCTCCCACGGCACGCGCCGCGAGCGGATTCCCCGCATTGGTTGCAACCTCTTTGTACGTCATCGTCTTCCCTTCCGGAATCTTGCGGACAATATCGCGCACATTATCTGCAAACGTCTTCATTCACGTATTATACCTCGTTATGTTTCGTGCCTCAGAGGTATCTGCATGAATTCGATGCGTACATTATAAGCGGCCGGTCGGCCGCTTATAATGTACCGGCTCTACAAGCCGAGAGACTTGGTTTCTTTGCCTTTCTTCGCGAGCGCCAGCAGTTTCTTGCCGGCGAATTCACGATATCTGCAATAGTCACAATCCTCCGACGGCGCGGGAATCTCGTCGCTATCGAGACACTTCTTGATATCCATCAGCGTTCCCTCCACCCACGAATCGTCACCTTTGTGTGCGATAAGCGTCACCTCAAACTCAAGTCGTCCGTCAAATGATTTATTGTCTTTGCTCGCGTTGGCGTAGACGAAGTAGCCGGTATCCGAGACCTTGAAGCCGTTTTGGCGGAAGAGCCACTGATACACCTCCATCTGATGCTTGTAGCCGTCGTGCCATTCCTGGTCCAGCGCTTCGATTTTTTCGTCTTTGCTCGTCGATTTGTAGTCCACAATCATCAATTCCCCCTTGGGGTTCACCCACACGTCATCTATCGCACCGGAGACAGTGAATCCCGTCGGCTCGTGTTTGAAATCAATGCCTTTGAAATTCTCGCGCCAGATATGCATCTTGGCGTGCTGAAATGGTACTGCGTCTACCCCATACTGCTCCATCAGCGGATGTGATGTTTTCCCCGCGCGATGAATATCAAATTCTTTTTTGAGGAGCGCATCGACGGCGGAGTTGAGGTTGAACGGATATCCTGGCGGACGTGCGGTGCCGAGCTTGTTGTCTACATAAAAACAGCGCGGGCAGTCCTGAAACAGACCGATTTTTGACCTCGAAAGACGCCACTTATTGCCGCCGTAATTCCAGTCCGGCTTTCTGTCGGGTTTGTAGTACTGAGACATGGGGGAAGTATACCCCATTAGATAGCTACGCATCTAACGGGACAGGTCACTGCGCCGTTGGAGTTACCGGAGGCGGAGTGCCGTTGGTATCGGGGTGATGCTCGACGAACCAGTGTTTAAACTTGTTCTCCACATACCACATGCCGGTGAACATAATGAGGGACAGGAGCGCCGCAAAGATGGATACCGAGTACATGCCGAAGCCCACTGCCATACCGATGGCCGCGGTAATCCAAAGGCCGGCCGCCGTCGTTATGCCGTGCAATGATTCGCCGCGGAAAATGATGAGACCGCCGCCGAGGAATCCGATACCCGTGATGATGGCCGCGGCGATAAAAGTCGGCTGAACGTCCGCAAGCCCCAAGAACGCGATATTTACATAGTTGCCTATGACCACGAAAAGACACGCGCCCAGCGCGACGAGACCGAAGGTGCGCGTGCCGGCGGGTTGGCGCGCAAGTATCGCGCGTTCGGTACCGATGACGCCGCCGAGGACTATTGCAAGCACGAGTTTGAAAAACATGATGCTCGTCGGGTCGATAAATTGCGCTGTAGTCTGCATACGGGGATTATACGCTCAAATTGAGCACAATCGTTGAGCTTCTTCGAGTACCTGTGGAATCTTGCCCGGCGCGACGCCATACTCGCGCAGTGTGTGCGGGTCCCGCACGCTTTTACACAACACGACCTTGTTCTCCAAAAGCCGCCGTTTCTCTCCTTCGGAAAGTGTGGTCAAGGCCGTGAGCGGATGCACTTTGCCCTCCTCTATCATCTGCATCAGCCCGCGCGTGCGCGGATAATCCCAGCCGATGACGGTGAGATTGGAACAGCGGGCGTAGCGGATGGCGTTGCGCGTCAGTACCGTATTGGTAACGAGCCAGCCCTCGTCCACCCGCGAAGAAGCAAGCGGCGCCTGTCGAAGGTCGTCGTAACGGGCTTTCACATAGAGCGCGTCTTTGATGTCGGTCTTTCCGCCCGGCTCGTTGTGGAATTTGGCCTCGATGCCAACGCGCCTGCCGTCTTTCTCGGCTAGTACATCCACCTCGTGTGGAGCGCAACGGCCCATGAGCATCAAGTCGGTACGGACGCGCCAGCCGTGCGCACGCAACACCTCGGCAAGGAATTGTTCAAACGGAAATCCGGACGGCCCGAGCGCAAAAACCGCGCGCTTGACCGAATACCGCGCCGCGATAGGCGTGGCCTCGTTTTTCTTAAGCAACGCAAACGCTCGGCGGTAAATATCCTCGGTCGTCATGAGCGGCCGAAGTTCCTTGATGACCTCCGAGAGAATGTGTGCGCGCATGGTCGATGAGGCGCCGGCATGCGAAAGCGAGCGCTCGAGCTTCACCGGGTCAAACGGCTCCTGTTCTCCATCAGCTTTTGTTATGAAAATGTGCGGCATGTTTAATTGCGCTGGATGACGGGAATCACCGCGAGCCGGAGCGGCTCACCGTCGAGCGAGCCGATGAATTGTATACCCGCGGCGGGCGCGAACACGACGACGCGAAACGACCGCGGGGTATCTTCCCGTACACAAGCCACCGACGGCTCCTCCCAGCTCGTAAAAATAAGCTGGTATGTCGTGGTCGAAATTTGCACGGAGCGCTCGGATATCTGCGCGCAGGTGGACGGCGCCATGATGATACCCGATAGATAGTGCACACCCGGCTTCAGAGAATCGCGGATGAGGACGATGCGACTTTCATCAATCGCCTCTGCACGGATTGCACTCCCTGCCACGAGAAATACGGTGTAAGAAACCGCGCACGCGATAATAAAGAACCACACGAGGCGCACGAGCGCTTCTTTCATTAAGACTATTGTATCTCTTTTTTGAGCGCGACGACCAAACGCTATGCACATCCGCGGTATCACTTCTCCGCAAAAGGCATCACTTTTTGTTTTTTGTCCTCTTTCGGCTTCGCCGCTGCGGGCACGGGAGCTGTGTTTTTTGCCAGTATGCCACCACCGAGACAGCGACCGCCGTCATACACAACGGCTGATTGCCCCGGAGAGATTACGTGCGGCTCGCCGAAGTCGACATACGCGCGCTTGCCTTCGCTGCGTAGCTTGATGGGAAGCGGCGTCTCCCGGTAGCGCATTTGTGCGGCAAGGCCGGTAAGGAACGACGGAGCGACTCCCGATATCCAATGCATGTCCAGCACAACGGTGCCCGCGCGCGCCGCGTCGGAACGGTTTGCCGACACTATCACGATGTTGTTCTTGGTGTCGATACCGGTGACATAGTGCGGCGTCTTCGCCAACTGCTTCTTGGTGACGGTGAATCCGTGCCGCTGCCCGATAGTGTAGAGCGCGGCACCTTCGTGGACGCCGAGGATATGGCCCTTTTTGTCGGTCACGCGCCCCTCGGCAACAGTGATAAAGCGCTTCAGAAAATCGCGCATACTGACGTCGCCGACAAAACACAGGCCCTGACTGTCGGGCTTCTGCGCGACGGGAAGGGAGTGCGCTTTTGCATATGCGCGTACCTGTTTTTTTGTCATTGCGCCGACGGGGAACGCGGAGCGCGAGAGGTCGCCCTGATTGAGTTGGTACAAAAAGTACGACTGGTCTTTGTCTTTGTCGACACCGCGCCACAGCTCGGGACCATGCTCGCCCTGTTTTATCTGCGCATAATGACCGGTCGCAACCACATCGGCACCCTCGGCGCGCGCCCATTTAGAGAACGCGCCGAACTTGATACTGCGATTGCACAGCACGTCGGGATTCGGTGTCTCGCCCGCGCTGTACGACGAAATCATTTTTGTGACGACCTCATTTTTGTACTCTTCGGACAAATCAATCTCTTTGAACGGTATGCCGAGCGCTGCGGCAACGCGCATCGCATCGAGCCGGTCGCGCTGCCACGTGCACTCGATAAATTCCGGCTGCCAAATCTTTATGAAAACGCCCACAACCTTGTGCCCCTGTTCTTTGAGGAGCGCGGCACTCACCGCGCTATCCACTCCTCCCGAAAGCCCGACAAAAACCGTATGCGCCATCGCACTACTATATCAAAATTTACCAACGTACCGAGGTTTAATCTCATCATCTCGTGGCAAGGTAAGACCTTGCCATTTTTGTGTTATGCTTTTTGCCTATGGGCGATCGCATCGTTTATTTCCAACCCGGAGAATGGTTCCACTGCTACAGTCGCGGTGTCGATAAAAGACGTGTATTTATATCAGCAAGCGATTATCAGCGTTTTCAGGCGCTGCTGTATGCATGTAACAATACTGATATGATTCACGTCAGTAATTACGGTCAAGGCTTTCGAAGTAAAAATCTTACTAATGTACTGAGTATTCCTCGGAGCGAATCGCTTGTTGACATCGGGGCATATAATCTGATGCCAAACCATTATCACCTTTTGTTGCGGGAACAGGTTGATGGTGGGGTGACTTCGTTCATGCGCAAAATCGGAACTGCGTACACCATGTACTTTAATATCAAGAACAAGCGCTCGGGTGCACTGTTCGAGGGTGCATTCAAAGCGAAACACGTTAAAACGGATGCGTACTTCCGCAGAGTGTTCAATTACATTCAAGGCAATCATGCAGAACTTTCGGAGCCGCGATGGAAAGAAGGTGTCATCCAAAACGACCGGGCACTTATAGAGTCACTTCTCGCCTATCCATACTCGAGCCTTAAAGACTTCAACGGACCATCGAGACCAGAGCGCGCAATAGTTAACCGCAACTCGATACTCGACATCATTGACGAAATTCCGAACCCTAGAAAAATCCTTGAGGACGCTCGCATATTCGCTCGACTACACGAGGACGGCCTGTAACGCATCTACCTTATGGCAAGGTCTTACCTTGCCATTTACTGAGAAGCGCGGCTGACACCGCGCTGTCCACGCCACCGGAAAGTCCGACAAAAACCGTGTGTGCCATTGCGTAAGGATACTACAGTGGACAAAAGAATGAACCCCCGCGAGAGGCGAGGGTGTGTTGCTCATGAGCAAGGAAGACCCTTGCTCATGATTTTGCGGAAATCAGTTGTACGCCGCCGGCCTCACCTGCCCGCCGTCTTCTACTGGCAAATGTCGCGGATTGTCGAATCTTTTCGCTTGACCCTCGCCCCATGTCCCACAATAACCGGCGGCGTCGCCACAGTAACCCGCGTGCGTGTACGGAAACTGTCCGTCACCGTCACAGCAAATGCCGTGACCAGGGAAGATCGGGCGTCGGCAACAAGCGCATAATGTGCTGAATGTATTGAGATATTCGCTCGCACACACGGCACATTTTGTCGACTCTTCGAAAGTGCACTGAGTGCCGAGCACCGCTATTTCGAATGGCGACTGCCCATTGTGCCCGCACTCGAAGCGTTTCGTGTTCGGAACAACCGGCACAGGTGCCGCGGTTCCTCTAAACAGACGGACCAATCTTTGCAAAGCCATGACTGCCTCCCCTTTGGCGCTGGCTACATGGTTACACGACCATGTCGGCAAAGCAACTTAAAAGTATCTTGCCTTGTTGGCGAGCTGACATGAGTACGTCTTGCAGAAATGGGTCACGCCGCGCCGGTCGGCGAGAAAATACAGGTAATCGTTCTTCGTCGGAACGGCCGCCGCCAGTAGCGAATCGAGCGAGGGATTCCCTATCGGCGTCGGCGGGAGACCTTTGTTGATGTATGTATTGTACGGCGAGGGCGTGACAAGGTCCTTCATGGTGATTTGGAATGTTCCTTTCCCGTGCGTGTAGGCGAAGGTTACGTCCACCTGCAAGGGCATTCCGCGTTTGATGCGATTCCACAGCACGCCGGAAATCATTTTGCGGTCGGCGGTGTTGTACGCTTCGCGCTCGAGAATGGATGCCATCACGACGATGTCGCTGACACTGCGGGTCGAGCTCGCGATTTGCGGCATGATAGTCTCGATTTTTGAATCGAAATTCTGGCGGAGTGTCTGTATCACCGTGCCTTCATTTGCATTGGGAAGGAAAAAATATGTGTCGGGGAAGAGGTATCCCTCCTGCGATTGCGCCTGCGCAAGAAAATTCTCCTTGTTGAAGCGCTCCAAGTGAACGCTGAAAATCGCCGCCATCTCTTTCACGGTCGCTCCCTCGGGGACGCGAATCCTCGCCGGCTCGAGCCCGAACGCGCCGACCGACATCGCGCGCGCGATGGTAAACAGGTCGCGCGGCTCCTTAAACAGGTAATCGCCCGCCTGCGCGGTACGCGTGGTGCCAAAAAGCGTCATCAACACCCTGAATGCAAACGGCGAACGTATCACACCGTCGTCGTACAGGGTCTCTGCAATTTGGCTAAGTGTTTCCCCTTGCGGCACGGAGACAAGCTCGTTCACGGGAAAATTGTCCGGCGCCTGTATCAGAGCGAGCCATGAGTACGTCGACAGCGCCCCGAGGATTACGAGAATGACAATAGTGCGGCGGTTGGCATGCAGACGCCAGCGCTCCGAAAGTTGTGCCTGCAGACCGTCAAGTACGGAAAAGAACTTCTCCAATGCGGCCTTGAGAGAATCCATGAACTATTTCGGAAGGTTCGCAGGCGGTTCGGCCTTGGTCGCGGCCATCCGCTGGATACCCGGCACGGCGACAGCGCGGCTCGGCGGATGCCACAGAGAGGCAATCGTCTCGTTGGTGAGCACGTTGGTCGGCAAAATCCACGGCGAATTGAAGAACGAGCGACGGCGGAACGCATCATGCACGCGGTACCCCTGATTGATCCACCGGTAATCATGAAAGTCCTGCCACGGATAATCGAAATCGCAGTGCCATTTTTTTGGACGCAGGTGCGTACCGTATTGCGGGTTGCCGAACGGGCGCCATATCCAACGGAACCCCGTGAAGATGGGTCCGCGCAAGTCGCCTTCGACCCAGTAGATACCGCGCATGCCGACCTCAAAGGGGTATTTGCCGAGGTGGCGCTCCATTGCCTTCATCATCTCGTTCTGTTTCCAAGACGGTCTCGGCGAGACGTGCTTGTCTTCTTCTTCGCCGTGCTCCGCAAGGACCTCTTTGAGCGTTTCCGCGGGAATGATGGCGGCCTCGGCGCGAAGCTTGTTGACTTCGTTTTCAACCATGTCCTTCCACAGATTGTCTTCGTCGGGCTTGCCAAACGGGTTGAGAATGTACCGCTTGCCCAATTTACGCAGAACGATTTGTATCCACAATTGTTCGTTGGGCTTGATACTGGACATGAATTCCAGCACGTTGGCGAGCGGGTCTATTTTGAATTCCTCTTTCGGGTCCTTGTCCAATTCAAAATCCACGTACGTGCGCGGTTGGTATGCGTTAATCCTGAAATCCGTTTGACCGATGCCCATATACGTCATAAGCGGCCACTCGACGCCCCACACGTTGTGCTTTTCGGGGTCATACTGGAACTTCGTCGCATAATCTTCCACCTCGACAAGCTCTATTTCGGGATAGTGTGCATAAAGCATCCCCTCGATAATGTCTTTGTAATTCTTCCAGCACCAAATATAGAAATGTATCTCTCCGCCGAAACTCGCAATCTCAAAGGAGAAGAACGGACGAACCTGCCCCCTCCACGCACGGTGGAGAAAGGTCGTCTCGCCGGAGGAAAGATTGAGACTGGTGAGCGCGAGCTCCATGGCACGCGGCGAGCGAGCGACTTCGCGCGGGATTTTCATCTCGAGCAGTACCGGCTGACGGCCGGAAATATAGAGCGACTGAATGTAGGTTACCCAAGCCTTCCATGCTCCGATGATGAGCCCGATGGGCACCCATATCGGAGCGGTGGCGACGAGCCAGTTGAACGTGAAGAGTGGGAGGTTGGGAATGAAGTTGCCTAATATGAGGTACAGGCCGAAAAAAACGATGCCGAGCATGAACGCGCGCGATATACCCCACTCACCCCAGTAGCCGATGTCGAACAGTTCTTTAATCCAATGCGGGATTGGTCCGTGACTGCCATGCGCCATGGCGGTATTTTAACACGAACGCCGCGCATAGCGCGGCGTTCGTACGTATCCTGTTGGTGAACGTTATTGCGGCTAGCGAGGAGCGAGGTGTGAGCAAGCTCATACCTCGTCCGAGCGAAGACGCAAAAAGGATTTTGTAGAAATCCTTATTTGGCGAGCGAGTAGCGGCCGTCGGAAAGGCGCGTAAACATGTTGTTCTGAAGATTGACCGAAATGGTCGCGTCTTTGACATAACGCTCGCGCTTCACACGCTCGATGATGTCCTCGCGAGAGAGCGGTCCTTCGCGCTCGATAATTCCTTTGATGACCTCGCGAACGACGCCCGGCTCGTAACCCCATTCCTTGAGCGCGTACAGACCGCGTCCGACGAGGACGAAGCGGTTGTCCTTGATGAGCTCGTTGTGAGTCGTTGCGGGATGCGTCTCGCGGCCGAAAAGCTTTTCGATACCTTTGGCGACTTCGGTGAAATGCATCGGCGAGCCGTGGCGCTTGAGCGTGAGGTAGGCGAAATCGCGCGTATTCTTGATACGCACATGCGGAGACTCCTGCCGGCCCCATTCGCCGAGCGGATTTTTGCCGACACGTTTCGAAATGAGAAGCCAGCGCGTCATGACATCGTCGGGGCGGTTCTTCACTCCCTGCTGTTTGAGATGCTTTGCGAACAACTGCAAAAATTCATCCTCCGGCGTGAGGCGGTTTGTTTCGAGCGATTCGTAAAGTGCGGTAAGCGCCTGTTCCACCTGTTCGGCAAGCTGTTCATCAATGTGCCAGCGCGTTTTGAAATCCGCATCTTCGCGGCGGAAATCGAAATGATGCCCGACAGTGAGAAGGAATACGATGTGATTGTGGTCGGCCTCGTTCTTGGCGGTTTCGCGGAGTACCGTCTCTTCGGCGAGAACACCGCCGAGTGAGGCAAGCGCGCGCTTGAGGTCTTCGAGTGTCGGTGCGTGCGTCTCGTACGCATCGGAGTCGCGCACGGTCGAAAGACCGTGATTTTCTATCTGGCGGATGCGCTCGCGTGTGATGCCGTACTCCTGTCCGATGGCATCGAGGGTGCGGGACTCGCCTTTGCCGGAAAGACCGAAACGGTCAATAAGCACGCGGCGGGAGCGCTCGGGAAGCTCCGAAAGGAGCTCTTTTGTGACGTTTTTGACCGAAAATGAAAGCATGGTATATGGGCGATTTCTATAGCCAATTTGACTATTTGGAATGCCGTGGCTTTGTTGTAACAAATACCACGCCCCGCGTCAAGTGTGCAATTCGGGATTGCACAATCCACCCCTTCTCCACAGGCAAGTCCCACATCGCGGGATTTTGCCGTGAATCCAAAAAATCTCACCGTGCTAGAATCGCCAGATGATTGCCCAGCCGACACGCGTCCCCCCGCAAGATATTGAAATGGAACGTGCGCTTCTCGGTGCGCTCCTGCTCTCCCCCGGTGCAATGTACGAAATCGTAGATGTCGTCGGCATTGACTCTTTTTATGCGGGCAAACACCGCACCATATTCGATGCGATGCTCAGCCTGCATACCAAGGGCGAACCCATCGACGTTGTTACCGTTTCGGGCAAACTCAAAGAGCGTAAAGAACTGACCGCAATCGGAGGCGCTGCATATCTCTCCGAGGTCGCGGGCGCCGCCGCCTCTCCCGGCTCGGCGCGCCACTACGCACAGAGTGTCCAGACAAAATTCGTACTCCGTAGTCTCATAGAGGCGGCGGCGAAAATCGGAGAACTCGGTTTCGAGGAAGACCGCGACATCGAGCAGGTGCTCGACGATGCGCAGTCCGCCGTTTTCCAAGTCACCAACTCACCGATGCTTCAGAGTTTCAGCGCCATCAAAGAGGAGCTCGCTGGCGCGTGGGAACGGCTCGAATTACTGCAAAAGCACAAAGGCGCACTCCGCGGAGTACCGACCGGCTTCCCCCAGCTCGACAACATGCTCTCCGGTCTGCAAAAATCCGACCTCATTATCCTCGCGGCGCGTCCCTCGATGGGTAAGACCGCGCTCGCTCTCGACATCGCCCGTCAAACTGCGGTCAAACACAAAACCGCTGTCGGTATTTTCTCGCTCGAAATGGCGTCTGAACAACTTGTCGACCGTATGCTTGCGGCGCAGGCGGGTGTGGATTCATGGCGCCTGCGTACCGGCAAAATCTCCAAAGACGACGAGTACGACCGTCTGCAGGAGGGCATCGCGCAATTGAGCGAGGCGCCTATCTATATCGACGACAAACCGGGAACCACCGTGCTCGCCATGCGCTCCGTCGCGCGGCGTCTCAAAATGGAAAAGGACCTCGGACTCCTCATTGTGGACTACCTCCAACTCATCACGCCGGGCACGAGCCGTGGCAACGACAACCTCGTTCAGCAAATCACGGAGATATCGCGCTCGCTCAAATCGATGGCGCGCGAGCTCAAGGTACCGGTCCTCGCACTCTCACAGCTCTCCCGTGCCGTGGAACAGCGCCGCGGCCGGCCTCGCCTGTCCGACCTGCGCGATTCCGGCTCCATCGAGCAGGACGCCGACGTCGTGATGTTTATCCATCGCGAAGACAAAATGAACGCCGACACCGGCGCCGAGAAGACCAACGTCGCCGAGATTCTTATCGAAAAACACCGCAACGGCCCCATCGGCAAAGTTGACCTGCTTTTCGATGAGTCGAAGACAACCTTCCGCTCCGTGGACAAGAGCGACTTCGGCGATATCATGACAGAGGCGCAGGTGGGGGGCGGAGAAACGCCGTTCTAAGTGTTATACATGTTGCATTTGTTATATTTGACGGCAATTTGAACAGCTAGAACATTTATATCATTTTCAACAATTCTATGGACCCTATCGAGCGACTGGCGAGACTTTTTGAACGCTTCCCCGGCATCGGGCCGAGACAAGCTCAACGTTTCGTGCAATTTCTTTTGCGAAGCACGCCGTCGGCACGGCGCGAGTTTGTGGATGCGATACAGAGCCTGGGCGGTGCGGTGCATCAATGCCCCGAGTGCATGCGCTTCCATGCTTGGCCCGCCGAAGCCTCGGCGAAGGGGGCCGGGGACAAAAAGCTCTGCGGCATCTGTACAAATCCCGAGCGCGACAAGACCCATCTCGCTGTCGTTGCGAACGATGCCGACCTGCTCGCACTCGAACGCAGTGGCACGTTCCGCGGACAGTACTTTGTGCTTGGCGGCACCATATCTCTGGCATCGGAGAAAACCAACGGCCTGCGTATCAAGCAACTGCTCGAATCAGTCCCCGCCCGCGTGGGAAAAGGCATGAGCGAAATCATTCTCGCCTTCCCCGTGAACCCCGAAGGCGACGCCACCGCAATCCGCATTCGCGAGGACATCGTCGCGCACAGTCCGGACATCAAGGTCACTGCCCTCGGTCGCGGCCTCTCGACCGGCAGTGAACTCGAATACGCCGACCCCGAGACCATCAAGAGTGCGTTGGACTCACGGCGCTGATGGGGTATCGTATAGAAAGCACCTACCGTTTCAACACGTGAAAACCGTGAGGCAGCCATGACCGCAAACCTGTTAAGCGTGCCCTGTGCCAACTGCGGTGCAGATCGCGCATCGCACGACCCTGCGTTCAAGGACTCGATGGAGGACTCCAACATCCCCTATGCGGGGTTTGCCGTAACGTTGATGGAATGCACCGGCTACGTCGCTGGGTTTCCTCTCGAATCGCGGCATCCGTCTGTCGAGCAGACCATTTGAATCCGGAAGGACACAACGAATAGGCCGCCCGGTGGGCGGCCTTTTGATATTACGGAAGCGTAGTGATACGTACGGTGGCGTACGGCTGGCGGTGACCCTTTTTCTTGAAATAGCGGCTCTTCTGGCGGTAGCGGATGACGGTCACTTTGTCGGCGCGGCCGTTTTCCACAAGCTCGGCGGCGACTTCGGCACCCTTGATGTACGGCGCTCCGACGACCGTCTTCGCTCCGTCGTCGGTGAGAAGCACCTTGTCGAATGTAATCTTTGCGCCAGCCTTGTCGGCACCTTTCAATTTTTCAATATCCAAAACGCTGTCCTGTGTGACGACGTACTGTTTTCCACCAGTCTCGATTATCGCAATCTTTGCCATAGTGAGGCGCCACTATAACCTGCTTATTCATCCGCCGCAAGAGCCGGTTTCTCCAATAGAGGCGACTCCAGCTCCGCTGATTCGCCCGTAATGCGCAGTACGTCTTTATCTATTTTGCCGAGTTCTTTGGAGCCGGCATTGAAATGATTTACCGTAGTAGAAAGTGAATTGCCGAGCTTTTTGTAGTAGTCCTGATACGCGTTGAGATGGCGACCGAGCGCCTCGACATTCTTGGCAATATCTTTGGCCGTTTCCTCAATCTTAAACGCCTTGAATCCGTAGAGTACGGATTGCAGGTACGCGGCGAATGTTGTCGGGCTCACGATGATGACCTTTTTTTCGTTGTACGCATAGTCGATGAGGTTGCGCGTGTTTACCTTGACCGAACCGACCTCGTTGATGAGCAAATCGTAGTAAATAGCTTCCGCGGGGATGTACATGAACGCGAACGGGAGCGTCCCGTCCCTGGGACGCACATATTTTGAGGTCTCGTCGATGCGCGTCTTGAGGTCGTTCTTGAATTGCTTTTCGAGCTCGGCCCGCTGTGTGTCGTCTATCGCGTTTACCAGCCGCTGATAGTTGTCGAGCGAGAATTTCGCGTCGATGGGTATCACGCCTTCTTTCGTTTCGATAACGGCGTCCACGGTCTCGCCACCCGGAAATTCGTACTGCATTTTGTATGTCCCCGGCGGCAGAATATTGGAGAGAATGAGCTCAAGCGATGCCTCGCCGAGATTCCCCCGCTGTTTCTGATGCTTGAGCACCTTTTCGAGGTTGGCCAATTGCTCGGCAATCACCATGAAGCGGGTCGTTGATTCGTTGGTCTTGGTCTGCTCGACGCGCACTTCGGTAAGCTGCTTCGCCACAAGATCGCGGATGTCGCTTGCGAGCCGCTGTGATTCGCCGAACTGCGCTTTCATGGACTCAAACATCCGCGTCGTCCCCTCGCCGAGCTTGGAATCCATGCTCCGCTCAAGCTCCTGAATCCGCTGTTGCAAAAGCACCATTCCCTGACCTTCTTGCGGCTGGCGGGGTGCCCACAGGAGATACACGAGTGTGCCGAGAATTGCGATGAGAAGTCCGACTACAAGCCATTCCATAGAAAGGCATTTTACCATTGTTTGACGCTCTATCCATTCGGACGTAGTCTTGAGACTGGCGGGAGGACTCTGAAATGTTCATTCTAAAACTGACGCTTCTCCTAACGGTGATGCACGGCGGCACGACATTCGAGGGCGGCCACCATGTTGCGATATTCCTCACTGCACAAGAATGCATGGAGGCCATTCCGAGCGAAATCGATAAGTTGATGGCAGTGGCGAACGGCACAATGCTGAAGTTGAACAAGCCCATCCGCGCCGTCGTTATCGGCGGGTGCAGGGCTCCAATATTCCTCCGCTCAGTGAGACGGCCGCCGGTATCCTCCGGCGGCTGATTTTTTTGATATAATCTGCGGATATGCTCACCCAACAAATCAAGACCGACATGACAGCGGCGATGAAAGCCCGAGACACGCTCAAGGTCAATACGCTTCGCGGAGCCATGACCGCATTTACCAATGAGCTCGTAGCAAAAGGGCGTAAGCCCACCGAGGAGCTTGCGGACAACGACGCCATCACGGTGCTCAAGCGACTTGCGAAACAGCGGCAGGATTCTATTGAACAATTCACCAAGGGCAACCGGCCGGAACTTGCGGAAAAAGAGTCGAAAGAGCTCGAAGTATTGAAAGCATACCTGCCGCAAATGGCGAGCCGTGAGGAGATTGAAAAAGTCGCACTCTCAAAGAAAACCGAGCTTGGTATCACCGACGTCTCCGGCGCGGGCAAACTCATGGGTGCAGTGATAAAAGAATTCGCCGGCCACGCCGATGGTGCCGATGTGAAAGCCGTAATTCAGGGCTTGTTTTCTTGACCTCCTCTTGACACTAGACAAATCTCGTTGTCGTGATATAATTAAAGGTAGTATAAATTGTTGTGTTTGTTGCGTTGCGTCCCCGTTTTTCACTACACGAGGACCCAATGGCTGACATAAAAGAACTCGCTAGAAATGCTGTGAAGAAGCTTGCCGAAGGCAACGCGGTCAACGAGGCCGATGCCATAAGCAAAGCGATTCGCGGAGCTGGTATCACCCATCGAGGTGACCATCAGCGTCTCATGCGCGAAGTTGGTACACAGTTTGTCCGTAACAAGCGGGATGAAGAACGTGCCAACCGAAGAAGCGCCTGATGAAAAACTTCGACAAAGGCCAACCGAAGGTTGCCCGGGTCATTCCACCGAACGAGTGCGTCATCTTCTGCAAAGGATGGAGCATTGCGTTCGTATGGGATTATCCGCTCGAAACCGAAATGTTGTGGGAGAAACTCCACGGCAATGCCATCGATGACCGCCCAACGCCGCAGCCGCCAAACCTCGACCCGCTCAGGCCTCTTAAGGAATTGACCAGGTGGGACAGGATAGCAGCGAAGAAATTGGCGTTCGGCACCATCAAGGGCAATCGTGAGCGAGCTCTCAAGCAAGCCGAAAAAGATGCAGCAAAAGCACAAAGGGCTCTCGAAGAGCCACTATTGTTATGACCGCGGGGACTAGTATCGTCCGTACCCCGCGGTTTTTGTTTTTTTATTTTAAAGCGCGCGGCCGAGGTAGATGGAGTACGCGGCGGCCGCTGCGGCACAGAGAAACGCAATCATGAAAGTGAGCGGCACCGAGGCGACGGCAATCAGCATGACTACCAGCAAACACACAAGCAATCTGCCGAGCGCGATTCCCATCTCTTTGAGCGCCGTGTGCTCGTCGACAAACGTGGTGTTGTCGGCCGACTGCTCGTACGTGCCCACATCAATCCCCCGCCGCTGCGGACGCGAGCCGATATAAAAATACGTGTCCACCAATATCACGCCGACGGCGCCGCCCACGGTGAGCCGCATAATCCACGCCGAAGCCGCGAGGAGCGCGAGGGTCGACGAGCTCGCGCGTGAAAGCGGACTATGGAATAAGCTCCGGATGAAGAGCCCCAAAAGGTACGTCACCGAAAGTACGATGCCGAGCATCGGGTACGACCAGTTGAGAAGTATGAAAACGACGAGCGGCCACAAGAGGATGAGCGCCGCGCCTTCGATGCCGTGCATGACCGCTTCCAGCGTCATACGGCGCCGCGAGTGCGAAAAGAGTTCATGGAACGTCTGACGATAATTCCAGATGAAGCCCTCGTGCACATCCCTCATTCCGGAGAGCGGCAAAATAGTAACGACCGAAAGAACCGCCGCGACCGATAAGAGCACTATCGGCGAGACCGGACCATAGGTAAGGAGGAGTCCTGCAACGGCGGGCATGAAGGCGACAAGAATTTCGGCGGCATAACGGGTCCGCGAAGGCATTATTTCGCGCGCCTGCTCCACGAGCGCCACTTCATACGGCACCCAATAGAATGCTCTGTACGCACCCATGAGCACGGCAAACAATCCTACACCCCACCCGAATCCGCCGATATATCCGGCAAATGACGCGGAAAGCACGGTGAATGCGGAGGCGAGGAATAGCACGGCATACACCATGAGCCGTCTGAAACCGTGACGGAGCAAGCGTGCGGTCCACGGCGTGAGCAATATGGTGACGACTTGCGTGAGCGCATACGTGAGGACGACAGACGCAATGCCTTCGGCAATGCTTCCGTACCGGACGTAGAAAAACTGAAAAATAAATACCCACGCATACACCTGCGCAGCCGAAAGCGTTACCCGCAGGAGCACCCGATGGAGAGCGCGGGCGCGAGGGAGCGGCATACTATTCGGTGTCGACGTGAACCCGGCGTTTTGTCAGCGGCGCGAGGAGCGGTACGCCTGCGACGAGCGCATACCCGACCCACACATTCCAATCCGCATAGAGCTGCCACCCTGAATACGGGACCGAGAAAACCATGTCGAGAAGTATCACGATTATCGCCCACCCGATGGAATGCGGAAGAATATCTTTCCAAGATGAAAACTTGAGCGAATGTGCGGCGATGGTCGCCGTGACGATGAGGATAATGATGGCGAGCATCCGAGGCAAGAACCCTGCGGTGAATCCGTAGAGAACGAGTCCCGACCATGCGAGATACATGACCGCGTAAATCACGATACCCCACCCGAGCATGGAGGCGTATTTCATAGCCTCATTATGCGCTACATTACGCTCCCTGCATTGCTTTGAAGCGCTCTCATGTGGATAGCCAATACAAAAGCTCCGCCGAAGCGGAGCTTTTGTCGGGACGGTCAGTGCCGCTGGAAATTACCAACGTCCACCGCCGCCTCCGTTTCCACCGCGACCACCGCCGCCGCCGCCATATCCACCGCGGTCGTTGCCGCCGCTGCGGAAATTGTTGCGAGGGCGCTCTTCCATCGGACGGGCCTCGTTGACCGTAAGAGTACGACCACCGAAATCCTTTCCGTTCCAGAGCTCGATCGCCTTCTGGGCGTCTTCGTCAGACGTCATCTCCACGAAACCGAATCCCTTGGAGCGACCACTCATGCGATCCATGATGATAGTCGCCGACTCAACGGCTCCGGCTTGAGAGAAGGCCTCGCGAAGTTCGTCTTCCGACGTAGAGTACGGAAGACCACCCACATAAAGCTTCTTTGCCATGTTGTTCTTGCTTCTTCTTTTCCTTTAAAAATGTAAACCGACTTTTTCCCTGCTTGGCATGGAAATACTTACATTCGACGACACTTTAGCACCCCACGTCAAATTGGCAAGGCTAGGTGGGGATTACCTGTGGGTACGTCTTGTGGGTTACAAGTCCATGCTCGCCGTCGCTCGCAAATTTCCGGACAACCCAGTAGGTCTGACCTACTGGGTTTGCCGTTCAAAATACAAGCGATTGATCCCTCTACCGGACGGAAATACTGAAGCTTTGCACATCAACCTTACCTGCCAAACTTTTTGTAAAGAATTGCACGTAGTATGTACCGGATTTCGAGAATGTATGAGTAAAGCTCGGGCTTGCCGTAAATTCAGCATCGTTTGGAATACCTGAGCCTTCACTCACGCTAACTGGAGAACCATCGGCCCAAATGACCGCGAAGCGCGTTGCCCCGGGCACTGATATCTCCCACATGCCGGCTTGGCCAACCGAAAGTGATGTTGGACCGGATACAGCAGTTACGGCAGTAGAGGAGCATAAAGATACCTGCTCATTGGAAATTATGAAAGCAGGACTTTCTGCGACGACTGCGCCGGTTGTTTTGTCTACTAAGAGCAACCTGTACCAATTTTGAGAGTTATCGAAGTTGCACGGCACGTTCCAAACTATTTGATTTCTTTCGCCAGAACTAGTGACATTGTCAGTTACAACAGAAGATATTTTGCTTCCCACTGGAGTTGAAACAACATTGAGCGTTAATTTTCCAGAGTAATCACCGGCCCAAATTACAACGTGAGAACTTCCACGAGTAAGAGATTCACTTGCAACTGGTGAGATGAATTCAATAGACTGCCCGGCTTGCGAATTGACTGACGGATTTGAAACAGTATTTTCTGTCGGCAAAGTCCTATTCGGCCCAAAAAGAGTGTTTTGCGGATTTTCAAAAGTGGTCTGCGAAGGTGCTTGCCGTTGAACGACGTAATACGCGCCGCCGCTGACCACAATCAAGCCAAGCACTATCGCTATCAAAACACTGATACCTAAAAATCCTCGTTCAGTTTGCATAAATAAAAAGTGGGGAAAATTTAATAATTACACCCACACAATACCACGTTCTTCGTCAAATTCGGATTAGTGGACCAGCGGGGAATCGGACCCCGGACCTCCTCATTGCAAATGAGGCATTCTACCACTGAACTACTGGCCCTATTTCATTATCCTCGCAACCTCTCACCTACCCATCGCAAGATGTATAGCATGTTCCAGGAATTCCGTCACCGATGAACCCACCGCTTCAAGCATCGAAGGGAACGTCGCGCCCGGATACAGCCCCGGTATCGCATTGACCTCAAGAAGGTACACGGCGGTCGGGGTCACGATGAGGTCGGAGCGCGAAAAGTGCGACATACCGAGCGCGCGATGCGCTCTGCGCGCGGTATCGGCGAGCGTGAGCTTTTGCGTATACGAAAACGGACTCGGTACAGAGTGACGCATCGTCCCGCTTTCATGCGGTTCCCTGCCGAGAAACATTCCCTCCCGCTCCACGTGCGCGGGCGGCAGCACATACAGCTCTTCATTCCGGAAGTTATCTATCACACCGACCGAGGCTTCCTTGCCGCGCACATATTCCTCGACAAGCGCGGAACCGAACGCATCAAGCACGTCCCCTATCGCATCGGGTAAATCGACAACGGTCGCCGCGACCCGTATCCCGCTTCCGGCGCCTTCCAAGGCCGGCTTCACGATATACGGCGGCCCGAATTGCGAGAAAGTGAGGCCGGCCATATCCGCGGTATTCAGCTCATTGCGTGGCGTAAAGGATACCCCGCGCGGGACACGAATACCCGCTTGAGCGAGAATTTCACGTGCGCGGTTTTTGTTGAGCGACAATCCTGCGGCAACCGGTCGCGCGCCCGCATACGGAACACCGATTTGCTCTATCACGCGCTGCACCGTCCCGTCCTCACCCACTCCACCGTGCAGTGCGTTCAAGACAACGTCCACCTGCGCAAGCGCGCGGGCCGGCGTCGCCGGTGACCCCCGCAAATGCCACAGACCCGTCTTGTCAACAAGAATATCCCGCACGTCATATTTCTCCTCCGGCAATGCATTCAACATTGCCGCACCTGTTTTGAGCGAAAGATTGTATTCGCCGGAAGTCCCGCCACGTAGAACACCGACTATCATCCGTGCCATTCCGCAAAGTATATCACTTTGCGGAAGTATCAAGTTTCGGGTATCAAGTATAAAATTGTTACTTTCTGTTTTGATACTTGTTTGGTACTTGCTACTTGTTACTTGAAACTTATTCGCTGTCGACGTTTTCTATGCCACTCGACAGCGAATCTATGGGCTTCGCTGTTGGCAAGCAGGATGTCGCGCTCATACGCTTCTGTCACCCGCCGCTCACCGATGAGCCGCTCCGGCTTATGCCTCTCGTTCTTGACGACACCGACTACCGGTATACCTACACCCGCCTTGCGCAAGACACGCTCAGCGACACGTACCTGCGCCGTGCCGCCATCCACGACAAGCGCGCGGGGCAAGGGCCACTCCGCATGAGCAAGGCGCCGCTCCAACGCCTCGACGAGAGCCGCCACGTCGTTGTTGGTCGCGTTTTTAATTTTGAATTTGCGGTACGCCGATTTGTACGCCTCGCCGTTGTCCACAACAGTCATCACGGCAACAGTCTCTGTGCCGGAAGTGTGCGCTACGTCGAACGCCTCAATGCGGGCCCCACCGCCGGCAGAAACCCGTTCGTGCCTGATGAGCGATACGTCGCGAATGTGTTCGAGCGCTGATATCTGACGCCGTAGGGTGTGCGCCTTTTCATACTCTTCCGCCTTCGCTACCGCTTTCATTTCTTTTGCCAATTGCCGCTTCAGTCCTTTGAAATTACCCGAGAAAAGTTGACGAATATGTCTGATTACGACCCCGTACTCGCCTTTTGAGATTTCTCCCGAACACACCCCCGGACAAAGCCCTATCTGTCTGTTGAAACAGGGCTTGCCCGTTTGCGGCGTGCACTTGTCTCGAAACGGAAATATTTTGCGGACGATTTTTACGGCCTCTCGCAGTGCGAGGCCCTGTGTGAACGGACCAAATACAGCCTGTAGCTTGTAGCTGGTAGCTTGTAGTCCGAACAATTCGCGTCCGCGCACGACGAGTACGCGCGGGAAATCTTCCTTCGTGATAACGACGTAATTAAAACTCTTGTTGTCTTTTGCCATCGCGTTGTACGACGGCTGATGACTCTTGATGAGATTGGCTTCGAGGATAAGCGCCTCGAGTACCGAGTCGGTCTTTGTATGAGCAACTGAGGTCGCTTCATTCACCATCCGCGCCACCGCCTCGCCGCGAGTGGAAACGATGTCGGAAGCGAAATAGCTACGCACGCGGTCGCGCAGTGACGTAGCCTTCCCTATATAGAGAATCTTTCTTGCTTTTTTGAAGAAATAGACCCCCGGTGAGTCCGGAAGTTTGAATTTTGAGAGTTTTGTGCGCTCCATAGCCATAGAGTCTGCCGCAGTATGGTGACTGCGGCAAGCTCATGGTGTTCGATACATCACTTGGCCAATGGCCGGGTGAGTATTGCCGTGTACGTGTCGTACACATAGTCGGGCAACGGCCCACCCTCCAGATACTGCTGTACATCAGCGTGAATCTGATTATCCGACTCCGGATTACTGGCTTCTGCGGCAGTATGCCGTTCAGCATATGCCCTGCGAAAGACCTCGTGGTCGGTATCGGCATCGTAACGTCTTGCCAGCTCGGCAACCACGGCAATCTTCTCGAGGAAGAAGCCGTTCTTGCGCTGATATGCAACCCCGTCAGAGGTAGGCATCACCAGATGAAGCATGCGGCACCTATGAACTGTTTGGAGCGTCCTAAAAATTTAGTATCGCACACAAAAAGCCCGGCGTTTTTATAAAAACTGTGGACAAGTCGGATATAGAAATCAAAAGAGCCCCGAACTCAACGCGACAGGGGCTCTCGTACACAACGGTACGCAAACAGAACAGATACGCCACTCACTCATCCCACGTACGCGGGATTTCATGCCAGCGCGCGATCCCCGCGCACTGGCATATGTAGCAGGAGTCAGCAACTGTATGTATAACCCGAGACAACCCCATTGTCAATTTTTACATCCTTGCTGTGAAGCGCGTCCGATGAAAACAGACAAAAATCCCCGCAAAACTACGAGCAGGATAGCAGTTAGAGGTGCTACCGATACCCATAGCTTCGCGGGGACTTCTGATTCCTCTGCTTGAGGGCGCGAGTGACTCACGTGCCCAAGAAAGGAGGCGAGTGTAGCAGCGTAAGCCGCACACTCGCCTCAAACCAGTTGGCTGACTTTCGCCAGCAAAGAACTTTTAAGGACCACTTCTTTTCAGCTCAGCGCTCCATAAAGCTCAAGCCGAGCGTCGATGAGTGACACCCGCATTCCTCCGGAACCGAGACCGGGTCCGTATCCGCCGCGCCGTAAGGCCGACGGAGCCGAATCCAGTTGTGACACATGTCCGGCTGGTGCATATCCGAGATTTCCCCGGTTCTATCCCGCAGCGGGCCGACCACTACTGGCGGCAGCCCTTCACGGACGAAGATGATCTTGGCGCCAGGCGAGCCCTGCACGTAAGTGTTACCGAGACTGACGACCACTCGATGGCCGCAACCGAGGTCAATCGTGCGTGGAGTGTCGGGGGTCACGACGGTGGGAGTTTCCCATCGCTCCTTCCGCTCCCGTTGCGCGGCCTCCTCACGCCGATAACGGGCGAGGTCGACCGCGTCGCGGAGAGCAACGAACCTCTCCTCCCACGCTGCGGGCGACAGCACGATCGCGAAGCTATGATTGACGGCCTCGCGAAACTGGACCTGTCGCGGATATACATATCCGCTCCAGTTGGCCCAGCCGACGACCTCCCCCTCCGGAGTGACGTACCCGGTGATGTTTGCAGGGTCCAAGGGGTAGTTGTCGTAATGCGTCGGAGTGAGCTTTACCACGAACGCCGTGGAGTCGTACTCTCGTACCTCTTGGTTGAGGCACTTCCAAGAGTGAACATCCGCGCCTAGATAATTCTCCTCGACGATTGTCTTCGCGGCTTGGCCGTTGCCGGCCATTGTCTTATAGGTCAGCTCCACGCCGTGGAGCCGAAATCCGACTTGCCACATCTTTTCCATCGTACTTCTCCTCTTGCGCTCCGTCCCGCTCGGGGATCGCGAGCGCCATCGATTTTCGATAGCCGAAGGTTCAGGTCCCTCCGCAAGTTTGGCCTTTTTCTTTACGCAACCTCGCCCAAGGCGTCTGCATTTGCGCAGCACGAGATTGGATCGTCGATTGCTCGACGATATCTCCACGGGGGAGCAAGGGTGTGAATGCGCCTGATTTACCGCCACCCCTTTCAAACACTCAAAACAAATTGAGAGCTTAAAAGGAGCGCGGACTTCACTCCTTCAAAAGTTCGAATCATTCAAACGCTTGAGAGAATGCAAAAGCCCGTGCGCTTTTGCAGTCGAAGAAAGATCATTCCACTTGCACGGAGGTGGTGGGAAGAAGGTCTTCTAGTACGGGCTCAACTCTACGCACCCGGCATAGAAGCTCTTCCGAATTTCTTGCCCGACATCTACAATCGTCCCTGCCTGGGGGTACACGTCCACCTCCCACCAGTGGTTGTAGATGTCTTTGTACATAGAGTCTGGCGCCGAGCGCGACCGGACCGCCTTCACCCTGAAGGCTCCTGCAAGCAGTCGCCATCCCTGCCCCGTGTTGGGGCGGATAGAGGAGGACTTCAGCGTGAAGGCCTCGCCGGGCGCAAGCTTGATTTTTCTCACCTCCTTCCCTTTCAGGTCGGAGGCCTCCGCCTGCTTTTTTGGGGCGACAACCTCCCCTTCATGCAGGTGCGGGACGTACACTCGACTTTCCAGAAAAGTTACGTGGCTCATCTTACTCTCCTTTGCTGAGGCGGGTAGCCTGATTGGCTCCCCACACAGAAGGCCGCCGGCGGACGGGAATTTAACAACGCCGGATTATTGTCGCACGCCGATTGAACGCGTGCTCCCAGCAACGGAGTCAGGGTATCACATTTCTGCGACCCCTCTTTCCGGTTCGACTTTGCTCACCGTAAACAGCAAGCTAGTCAGTACGAGCCGGAGAAGAGGAATAACAATGCGAGCGCCGCGATGCGGTCGCGCGCATTTTCCTATTCTGCCTATTCGGTTGTCAGAGAACGAACGAGAGCAACCGCGTTGCCGTTTGATGGGGAGTGTTACTGCCTCCTCTAACAAAGGCGTGATGTTCTATCGTAAAGCGCATTATACATCTTCCAGCGCTCTTGTCAATGGTCTGAAAGTGCCTTATTTATGGGTCTTTTTGAGAACACGCTTCAGGTAATAGCCCGTGTGGGAACCGTCGGTTCGCGCGACCTCCTCGGGAGTACCTTTGGCCACGATGTTGCCGCCGCGCTCGCCGCCCTCCGGCCCCATGTCTATGAGATAGTCCGCACATTTGAGCACGTCAAGGTTGTGCTCGATGACGATGACCGTATTTCCCCGCTCCACGAGCTTCTGCAGGATGTGGTTGAGCTTCGCCACATCGTCGTAGTGCAGTCCGACCGTCGGTTCGTCGAGCAGATACACGCTCTTGGTAATGTGCGGGCGGTACAGCTCCGAAGCGATTTTGACGCGCTGGGCTTCCCCGCCGCTAAGCGTCGTCGCGCTCTGCCCGAGCTCCAGATAGCCGAGCCCCACATCGTCGAGCGTCTGCAGACGGTCCGCTATCGCAGGAATGTCCTCAAAAAACTTCAGCGCCTGCTCGACCGTCATACTCAAAATGTCGTGAATGCTTTTCTTCTGGTATTTCACCTCGAGTGTCTCTTTCATAAACCGCTTGCCGTTGCACACATCGCACGTCACATACACCGTCGGCAGGAAGTGCATTTCCACCGCGACAAGGCCGTTGCCCTGACATGCCTCACAACGTCCGCCCTTCACATTGAAGGAGAATCGTCCGGGCCCCCAGCCGCGCGCTCTCGACTCTTCGCTCATCGCGAATAGATCGCGGATGTGCGTCCACGCACCTGTATAGGTCGCGGGATTGCTCCGCGGTGTGCGCCCGATGGGCGACTGGTCGATGAGAATCGAGCGACCGAGGTATTCGGTGCCGGAAAATTCCGCGACGTTGTACAGCTTGGCGGTGCGATAGCGTTTGTCGAAACGCGCCTGCAGGTTGCGGTGCAAAATTTCGTAGAGGAACGTGGATTTGCCGGAGCCGGATACACCCGTCACACAGACAAGCTTCCCCAGTGGCACGTCAACATTGAGATTCTTTATGTTGAACTTATTCGCACCGCGGATTTTGAGCTTGCCCTTGTCGTTCGTGCGACGGTGCTCCGGTATCTCGATGCGCGTCTCGTCGCGCAGATATGCGAGCGTGCGCGACTTTGATTTGTTGGTTTTCGCCGCGAGCAGGTCCTCGAGCCATCCTGATGCGACGATATTCCCGCCGTGCGTACCCGCGCCCGGCCCGATATCCACTATGTAGTCCGAGGCGAAAATAGTGTCTTCGTCGTGCTCCACTACGAGTACGGTGTTGCCGAGCTCCCGCAAATGCTTGAGTGTCTGAATCAGCTTGTCGTTGTCGCGCTGGTGCAATCCGATGGTCGGTTCGTCGAGCACGTACAGCGCGCCCACAAGGCCGCTTCCGAGTTGTGAGGCAAGACGAATGCGCTGTGCTTCCCCGCCCGAAAGAGTATTGGCCTTGCGGTCGAGCGTGAGGTACTCGATGCCCACGTTGAGCATGAATTGCAGACGCGACGTTATCTCCTTGATAACGGCTTTCGAAATATCCTGCTCTTTCTTGGTGAGCTTGAGTCCGTTGAAGAACTCCATCGCATTTTCGATAGAAAGAGATGCGAGTTTTACGATATCCATTCCAGTCACCTTCTTGCCCTCCGTAGCCTTGGCGGAGGAGGGGCCGAGAAATACATTAAGCGACTCGGGGCGCAGGCGCACGCCATTGCATACATCGCACGGCTCATCGCCGAAGAAATATTTACTGCCCAACCCTTTGCACTCTGGGCACGCGCCGTATGGCGAGTTGAACGAAAAAAGGCGCGGTTCTATCTCGGGAAACGAAAAGCCGTCATATGCGCACATAAATTTCGCCGAGGCGATATGGGTCTGCCCGTCGTGGTCAGTGATTTTTACCAGACCGTCACTCTCGTGCAGAGCACGCTCAATGGCCTCGCTCGCACGTTCAAATGCATCTTTGGAATGTTCACTGAATTCCGAGACAAATATCTCGTCAACGACGACGTCGATATCGTGCCGGTCGTTCTTTTCGAGAGTAATGCGCTCGCGCAGTGACTTCTCTTCCCCGTCCACGACCACTTTTTCGTATCCCTTGCCGAGCAAGTCGTAGAGCATTTGGTAGTATTCACCCTTCCTTCCAACAACCACTGGGGCAGTTATGCGAATCTTGGCGCCTGAAACTCCTGCCGTCAGTTTGTTTTTTGAACCCTTCGAAGCCTTCTTGCCCGTCGTAGCTTTAGCGAAGTCGGGGGCGGAGGAGGGCGAACCTTTCTTACTCGCCGCCTCGACCATTTCAAGAACCGATTCGAGAATCTCCTCGTTGGAAAGCTTGCGCACCTCGCGGCCGCAGGTCGGACAGTGCGGGTGACCGATACGCGCGTAGAGCACGCGCAGGTAGTCGTATATTTCGGTGATGGTCGCCACCGTCGAACGAGGATTGTTGGAACGGCTCTTCTGGTCAATGGAAATCGCAGGCGACAGGCCCGATATTTCGTCGACATCGGGCTTCTGCATCTGCCGCAAAAATTGCCGTGCATACGCGGAGAGCGATTCCACGTATTTGCGCTGGCCCTCGGCAAAAATCGTGTCGAATGCCAAAGACGACTTCCCGCTTCCGGATAGCCCCGTAAACACGACCATTTTATTGCGCGGAATCTCTACTGAAATATTTTTCAGATTATGGGTACGCGCACCTTTTATGACTATTTTGCCTGCCCCGAGCGAAGTCGAGGAGTCTTCTTTTTTGTCCATATGAATGAAAAGCCGCCCCCGCTTTGCGCTAGGGGTTGGCATGGAGCATTATATCAGTGAACGCTACAGGGAACTAGTCTCTACCCCAGCACCCCATTTCAGATAGAAGGCGAAGAATGGATCGGTGATATGCAATATTCCATCTTCTGAATCCCAATCAATAACAGGTACTGAGGACTCGTCACTAGTTGCAATGGTAGACATTTTGTCCAGAACGCGTGAAATTTCATTGCGTTGCGGCATGTGTTCTCGTTTTTTTACAAGATCTTGTATAACTCCACGAATACCTTCATACTCAACGCGTTTTAAACCTGGCTGAAGCGCCGCAAGCGCAGCCAAAACCACACCATATATATCCAATTGTTCACCAGTGATTAATTCGCGTTGAATCCGATCGGTTCTCTGTCTTGGCCCTTTTCTCAATTTCTCATAAACAATCCTGCCGGTTTGTTCAGCGACTTCGTTGAACAGTCTTTCGTCAAAGTGGATAATCTCCTTGGTTGGCGTTACGGTTTCAGTAACCCCATTCCGCCGACAAACTTGTTTACAAAATTCTTGCATAAGGTGAGGGCTGCCATAAGCCTCTTGCACCATGCGATCATTTACACTGTTTGACGCACGCAGATTCAAAAGCGGAAAACCTTTTTGCGGTATCTCTCGTAACTCCTTCGCATTCCATTCGGCAACAGTAATCTGTTCAAGCCGTCCCGTCATTTCTCTTTCAACCCTTATGGCGTCATACCGGCGATGAGGAATAGCAATAGCAATAATAGCTTGGCCACTGAAAATTAATGGCTTTAAAGCACGCAACACGTCTCCTTGGAATGTACGCGGCAAGTAATGGAAATCATCAATGATCAAGGGAATCTTTGCGACACGTAGTGCCCTTATGGCACGAACACGTTCTGATCCGACATTAGAAACAACCTTTTGGCCGTCCATTTTCCGTGCAGAACTTTCCACTCCACCGTCTATCTTCGCTTTCACCACAACGGCATTCGCCTCCGATGCCACGCCAGCTCGCGCACCCACAGTGTCTTCCGCCTCACTATACGTTTCTCTACTCGATGGTTCTGGCAGCTCCGCCAAAACACTCGACCATAGGTCATTTTCTTCTTTGATAGTACCGCCATCTATCCAGATACTCTCACCAGTATCACGAGGAAATATTCTATTAACGAGAACGCTTTTCCCCGTTTTTGTCGAGCCGGTTACAGTCACCATTTTTGTGTAGCCCCGCCGAATGTTGGCCAGCTGCGTCTCAAGATCACCACCTGCCCTGTTAACGTATGTGAGTTCAGGTATTCCGCCTGGTACAAACACGTCATCAACACGATAAATGTGTTCCGCTAACATCTGTTTACTATGCGCCTCTAATCTGTGCTGTCAAATAAAGACTGCCTCTTCATGTAGCTCGATATCATCGGATTCCACACACGCAGAATCGCCGCTCACGTCCTGTGAGTAGCTTTCCTCAAGAAGTGCCTACTATTGGAGTTTGTGCTAGATTCTACTTAGCAACTGAACAGCATGGGGAGGAATTCGCCATGGCAGGCGACGACAATACGGGCGCCGGCGGACAAGGGGTCAGCCCTATTCGCCCGAATCTGCGGTCCGACTTCTACCGCGAGCGCAATCCCGACGGCACTTTCCCGCCGCGCACGGAAAGCGAAGAACTTCGTCTAAAAGGCGAAGTCGCCCGATGGGCAGCGCTTGTGGGCCTAAAGCCCGTCTAACGACAATACAGTGGCCGGTCGACATGACCGGCCACGCATCATTTATATAAAGACTTCGGGCGACGGATATCCGTCGCCCGCGTACAGTACTTGCGCTTCATGCGTTGATTGCGCTAGCCCACCTGGAGAGCGAGGATTCCGACGTTGAACACGCCGCGATTCCAGAACCAGACATCGGCGTTTGTGCGATTTCGCGTGATAACACGCCCGACCAAACAAGCCGGAAGCACGCCGTAGTCTGACGAATGCGGGTAGCGTAGCCAGACGGCGCCGGGCCGCCCGTTGAAGTCGCCGACTTGGTCGAAGCCGTCACGGTACCGGTCCTTGTAGTCCACGTGGCCGGCTCTAGGCATCGAATGGTCGCTGCTCGACCACGAAACAGTGCGTCTGGACGTCCGGCGAGGGCGTTGGATACCGAATGGGTCATCTGTCGTGCGCATGGCAATTCTCCCTGCCGCCTGATGCGGCTTAGTCATAGCCACTCTACAACAACGCAGCCTCCTCCTGCAACTCGACATCAAACTTCTCAAGTACAGCTTTTTTTACTTTCTCCGCGAGTTGGCGAACGTTTTCCGCGGTGGCGGTGCCTTGATTCACGATGTAATTCGGGTGCTGGAGTGAAGCGACTGCCCCGCCGACGGTCGCGCCTCTCATACCGGCTTTTTCGATGAGCCATCCGGCGGGGACACGGCCTTCGCGTGACTTGACTCCTTTCTCTTTCTCGAACGTATCTATGACATTTTGCGGAGCCTGCGGATTCATAAAGTAGCTACCGGCTGCACGGACATTCTGCAGGTGCCGCTTCTCTCGCTCTGCAATAGTGTCTCCTATTGACTTAGTTATATCTCCATGCCTTCGTTGTGCAAGTTTAACTTTCACAACTGTGATTATCCACTCTGGATGGTCTTTGAAAAAACTGTGGCGATACGAGAAATCGCACTCCGCATTCGTGAATTCTCGCGTCTCACCTGTTTCCGTATTGAGCGCGCGCACTTTCTCTATAAAATCTTTTATCTCAGAACCGAATGCCCCCGCGTTGCCGCGCACAGCGCCGCCGATACTGCCCGGAATACCGGCAAGCTTCTCCCAGCCGCCGTATCCCTGTGCTCCCAGTGTCTGTATCAAAAAAAGAAGATCACTCCCCGCCCAAGTATCGAGTGTTCCGTTATCCGCGCTGTAGAGGTTGCCGACTAAGTGTACGACAAGCGCATCAAGTCCGTCGTCCGGGACCAGTACATTGCTCCCGCCGCCGAGGACGGTGAACGACACGCCCTTCTCCTTCGCCCACGCTATCGCTTCGCGTATTTCGCCCTCACTGCGGACGTCGACAAAAAAACAGGCGCTTCCCCCTATCTCAAAAGTCGTGAGCGGCTTCAACGGCACCCGTTCCCGTACTTCTTGCATACAGAGCACTATACCGTATGGCCGCATACAAAAACAAAACAGGCGGCCGATAGGGCCGCCCGCTGACGATGATGCATTGGTCACCACGGATGCCAGTCGAGACCGGCACCGAGTACCAGCTCGTTTTTGCGTCCGTCGCCATAGTGCGAAAGCGGGACGAAATACCGCGCATACGGAAAGCGCAAATCCAGCTCCGGCGTCAGTTTCCAAACGGGACTGAAGTCGAAGCGGGCATTGTAACCTTCCGTCATACCATAGACGCCCGCATCGTAAACGATACGTGCGCTGTCCGCAATGGTCAGGAAGTCGTTGACCTTCCACCGGTGGCCGACACCAGCGTGAAAATACGCTCCGAACGGCGCGGCGTGCGCGGTTACCCATGACGGCTCCACGCGCAAATACGGCGTGAACGTGTGCTCATCGAAGGTAAACGCGCGGTTCAACTCGAGCCCGATCTGTACGATATCGCCTCGGAACTCGAACAGTTTCGGCGCCGACAGGTCGAAGTAGTTGAGGCTGATGTCAAATCCGAACGACCCCAACTTTCCGGCATAGCCGAGCGCGTAGTCGATCTCGTTCCCGGCGTTGCCTACCGGTGATTCGGTACCGAGAATCTGCGAGTTCCACACGTTGACATAGAAGCCGCTCTTCCATTGAGCGCGAATATTGTTCTGGCTCACGGGCTTGTCGTAGAGCAGAATGTTGTTCGGACCGCCGACATACTTGGACAGGATGTCGACAGAGAACGTCCACGACGGCGTCCACGAACCTGCCTCGGCGTGTGCCGGGTTTTGCGTCACCATGCCCGTTGCTGCGAGTGCGGCAACAACCACGGCCCCCATAAAGCGCTTCATGGCAATCCTTTCCGCCGGCTATGTGCCGGCTTTTCTCCTGACGCACAATACAACCCAATACCTATTGAGTCAACCCGCGGTTGCCGCGCGTAACTACGCGGTCTGCGGTGCGTGTTTTTGCCAAACGTCGCGTACGGCTTGCACCACTTCGCTCAATGTGAGAGAGACCTTCACGATGTACTTCTCGGCGCCAAGCTGTGTCCCCTTTTCTATATCGCTCTGCTGACCGAGATTGGAAAGAATAATAACGACGATATGTTTCGTCTCCGGATTCTCTTTGACGCGTTTCAGGACCTCGAAACCGTCGATACCCGGCAGCATAATATCCAGAAGCATCAAATCCGGTCTTTCGCGCTTCACACTCTCGAGCCCCTCTTCGCCTGTGCGTGCCATCCGCAAGTCGAATTTCTCGCCGTGCAATTTCTCGGCGAGAAGCTCGGAGAGGAGCGGGTCGTCCTCGACGATAAGAATGCGGGGTCCGAACGGATCTGCCATACGCGATTAGTATACCACTCTACGGTGTGGCGGGCGGCTTTGCGGGCAAGGAGATGGTAAATCTCGCTCCCTTGCCCTCCTCGGTAGAGAACGCAAGCCTGCCGCCATGCCCCTCAACGACTGTTTTTGCAATAAATAGGCCAAGTCCGCTGCCGTCCGGCGACATATGCACCGCGCGGGAACCTCGGAAAAACTTCTCAAAAACGCGCGATTTCTCGTCGGGCGTGAACCCGATGCCGGTATCCTGCACCGTGATACGCACCCCCTCGCCGGAACGCTCTGCCGCGACGGTCACCCGGCCGCCGGAGGCCGTGTATTTGACGGCATTGTCGACAAGATTCTGTATCGCGAGGTTCAGCCTGTTCCCGTCAAAACGTATCGCAGGGAGATCGTCCGCGATGCGGACGTCAAGCGCAACGTTCTTTTGTTTTGCAATATCTTCGAACAGTCCCGCTTCCGCGCGAATGGTTTCGCCGAGATTCCCCTCGGCGAAGGTGTAGGTAAACCTCCCCTCCGCGATGTGCCCCATGTCGAGCAGGTCGTTGACCAGATGCATCATATTGTCGGCGGCGCGATTGCCCTTGTCGACGAGCGCGCGCTGCTTCTCCGAGAGTTGTTCGCGTCCCTCGGAGAGCAGGTTGAACGACCAGCGCAAAGCGGCGACAGGCGTCCGGAGCTGATGAGCGGCGATAGTGATAAATTCAGATTTTGTGCGCTCCACCGCGACCGCAGCAAGCTCGCGCTGCGCTTTTGCTTCCATGACGACGCTCCGCAGGAGGAACACGCCAAGCACGAGCGCCGCGAGGAAAAAGCCTCCGTCCACCAACATCGCCTGCCCCGAGGTATCGAGCAGGAAGCGGAAGAAGGACAGTGTCCAGAGCGTGAAGATGAAAAGCTGTGCGGCGGCGACTTCGCGATTGAGCAGGTGGTAGCGCTCGATGGAGTAGAACGTGGCGAACACGAAGAGCGGAAACCCGATGTCGCCGACGAGCGGGTAGAAGTCAAATCCGTACCACGGTGTGAATCGCGTACCGCCGAGCGTAAGCCCCACCGTCATGCTAATAAAAAGCGCGAGTGCCTGATTCCTGTCCGACGAGTCAACCCCGGCCCGCGCACGCCACGCGAGCAATGTACCGGAGAAAATAGTACAAACCACATAGTAGCCGATGAGGACGCCGAGGAGCGGTCCGGCCATAGGCGCGAGAGCGACATCCGCCGGAAGCAACAGGTCGCCGACTATCAGCCTTGTACCGAACAGGTCCGCGACGAGGAGCGCCGTCAAAAAGGCACCAAAAGAATAGACGGCCAATTGCATTCTCTGTACCAACTTGCCGTACTGCACACGCTCTCCCAGATAGACGCCGGCAAAATACAGTTGCGACATCGCTAGCCACACGATACCCGTGACGGAGACGACGCGCATGTCACGCGCAAGCTCAAGACCCGGAACAAGGTGGTACAAAAACCCGAACCACGCCCAAACAGATGCGACGGCGAGCGTAATCCACATCGGCCGGCCGAGGCGTTCGTGGCGCGCACTGATAAAAATAAAGACAGCAAGCACGGTCGCCAGAAATGCGGCGAGACCGATACCTATAGATTGAATATCCGCAGGATTGAAATGAAGTCCCACGGCTCCAGATTACCACACGCGAATACCTTGGAATGGACCAAATCCCCTGCTCGCATAGACAATCGCTCAATATAGTAAGTACATTATAACAGGCCGACCGGCTTGTTATAATGTACCGGTAGAAAGTCACTTTTTTGGTTGCTTGGTGCGCTTGAGTTCTTTCTCAAGCTCGTGTATCTCGTCGCGAAGGAGCGCGGCTGTTTCGAAGTCCAATTCGTCGGCGGCGGCATGCATTTGTCGGCGCTTTTCGGCGATTGCTTTCTTCGGATCACCCCCAAACGCAGAGATGTCTTCCGTCGCAAGTTGAACCACTGCCCGTCTCCGGTTTTTCTCAATATCGCCCATGATGTCGCTGATGCGTTTTTGAATCGTCTTCGGCGTGATTTTGTGCTTTTTGTTGTAGGCGAGCTGTATCGCGCGGCGCCTGTTGGTCTCTCCTATCGCCCGCTCCATCGAGCCGGTCATATTGTCGGCATACAGAATGACACGTCCGTGCACGTTGCGGGCGGCGCGGCCTATCGTCTGGATGAGAGAAGTTTCGGAGCGCAGGAATCCCTCTTTGTCCGCGTCCATAATTGCAACCATCTCCACCTCCGGCAGGTCCAATCCTTCGCGTAACAGGTTAACGCCGACCAACACGTCGAACGTTCCACGGCGAAACTCGGTAAGTGTCTCGATACGCTCGATAGTTTTCACGTCGCTGTGCACGTAACGTGCTTTTATTTTCTTCTCGTCGAGGAATGTCGTGAGATCTTCCGCCATTTTCTTGGTGAGCACGGTGACCATCGAGCGTCCGCCATGCTTGGTGACTGCCTCCACCTCGGCAATGAAATCGCGCACTTGCCCTTCGAATCCGGTCGAGCCTGCCTGCGCAGGCAGGCTCACGATAGGACGCACGATAATCTCGGGGTCAATGAGTCCCGTCGGACGAATTACCATTTCCACCGGCTTTCCGCTGTGTTCTGCCTCGTATTTCCCCGGCGTAGCCGATGTGTAGATTTTCTGGCCTACCCGGGCTTCGAATTCGGCAAATGTCAGCGGCCGGTTATCAACCGCGCTCGGCAAACGGAAACCGTGCTCGACGAGGGTGTCTTTGCGCGAACGGTCGCCTGCGTACATGCCGCCGATTTGCGGTATGGTGACGTGCGACTCGTCAATGACCGTAAGAAAATCTTTCGGGAAGTAGCTCAAGAGCGTGTACGGCGGCTCGCCCGGCTTACGTCTGTCGAAATGCCGCGAATAATTTTCAATGCCGTTGCAGTAGCCGAATTCCCGTATCATAGTGATGTCCTGCCGCGTGCGGCGTTTGAGCCGCTCCGCTTCGAGAATTTTCCCCGAGTCGTTGAGTTGCTTGAGCCGGTCTTTGAGCTCTTTCTCCATGTCAGCGAGAGCGGCATCCACTACGTCCTTGGGCGTCACGTACTGCCGCGCTGGGAAGATAAATACCGCGTCATGCTTGTGACCGAGTTCGCGCGTCATCGCGTCTATCTCCTCGATTTTCGCGATTTTCCCGCCAGTGAGATCAACACGATAAATGACGCGCTCGCTCGCGGGCATGATTTCGATAGTTGAACCGAGTGCGCGGAATGTCCCCGGCGACAAATCGCCGGTTGTCCTCTCGAAATAAATCGCGATGAGTTTGCGGGTGAGCGTGGCGCGCGTCATGGGCTCGTCCGCCGTGAGCTTGAGATTGACCTTCTGATACTCCACCGGAGAGCCCAATCCGTAGATGCAGGAAACCGATGCGACAACGATGACGTCCTTGCGCGTGAGGAGCGCCTGCGTCGCGGCGTGCCGCAAGCGTTCGATGTCTTCATTCACCATCGCCTCCTTCTCGATATAGGTATCCGTTACCGGCACATATGCCTCCGGCTGATAGTAGTCGTAGTATGAGACGAAGTAATGCACGGCCGCATCGGGGAAGAATTCGCGGTACTCGCTCGCGAGCTGAGCCGCGAGCGTCTTGTTGTGCGCGATGACGAGCGTCGGGCGCTGGACTCGCTCGATAACGTTGGCGACGGCAAACGTCTTGCCCGAACCCGTGACACCAAGGAGCGTCTGGTCGCGCTTCCCCTCCTTTAGGCCTTCTACGAGCGTCTCAATCGCCCTCGGCTGGTCGCCATCAGGCTTATAGGATGACACAAGCTTAAAGGTATTCACTGCGACACTGTATCAAGAATTGGCTGACTTGA
This sequence comes from Candidatus Kaiserbacteria bacterium RIFCSPHIGHO2_02_FULL_55_25, assembly GCA_001781335.1. Lineage (GTDB taxonomy): Bacteria > Patescibacteriota > Minisyncoccia > Phycocordibacterales > UBA2100 > UBA10103. The sequence continues at coordinate 112,204 of MFLL01000001.1, forward strand.
ATAATTTCGCTTATTTTTGATACCTCGCGAGAAACTCATTTCTGTACTCTTCGAAATTGCCGTCGAGGATTGACTGCCGGATGTTCTCCGTAAGGCGCGTGAGAAAACGCATGTTATGCGCGCTCGCGAGCACGCCCGCGAGCATCTCGCCGGATTTGAATAAATGCCTGATATAACTGCGCGAGTACTGCTTGCATACGAAGCAATCGCAATCGGGGTCTATCGGTCTTAGGTCTTCACTGAATTCCGCAAGTTCAATGCTTGTTTTGCCCGAAAATGTGTATACCGTCCCGTTGCGCCCGTTCCTCGTCGGCAGTACGCAATCAAACGTGTCGATACCTGCCGCTACTCCGATGAACAAATCTTCGGGCTCGCCGATGCCGAGCAAATGCCGCGGTTTCTCTTCCGGCAATTCGCGGTTCACCTTTTCGAGGATACCGAGGATGTCTTCTTTGCTGAAAGAGCCGCCGATGCCGTAGCCGTCGAAATCCATTTCCGCAAGAGTGCGCGCCGACTCGAGACGCAAGTCTTCAAATCGCCCGCCCTGCACGATGCCGTATATGCCCCTCCTTCGTCCCTGCGGGACTTCGAAGGGCAAGCTTGCCTTGAGGTTCTCGTACTCAATACGCCTATGAGCTTCCAGTGAACGTTTGGCCCAACTGTGGGTTCTTTCCATCGCCTCTTTTTGGTACACATGATCGGCCGCCGGCGACGTGCACTCGTCAAAGGCAAAAATAATATCGGCACCGAGCGCATGCTGGATTTCCATCGAGCGCTCCGGTGTGAACCGGTGGAGCGAGCCATTGGCATGCGAAGTAAACGTCACACCTTCGTCGTCCACAACGGCGAGCTTGCCGTGAGAGGTGGCGATGTCGTCGTCCCACACCGCTATGGCCGGCTCTCGCGGCTCTTCAGTTATCAGCACTTTCGAGACTTTCTTTCCGAAACCCTCACCGAGTGAGAAGACCTGAAAACCGCCGGAGTCCGTCATGGTGGGACCGTCCCATGACATGAATTTCCCCACCCCGCCTGCATGCTCGACGATTTTCTCCCCCGGCATGAGATAGAGATGGTACGCATTCGCAATTACGGCCTGCACTCCCATTTGCGGGTACATAAAAGAGCCGAGGCCTTTGGTCGTCGCTTTGGTTGCGACGGCGATAAACGCGGGTGTTTGTATGTCGCCGTGCGGCGTCTTCAGCACCCCCGCCCGTGCGAGTGAATCCGGCAACTTCTTCTCTATTTCAAACGAAACCGGTCGCACATTCGCGCTGCTGCGCTCAGCACTTCCTCGCTCTTCGCTCGGTCGCTTCATGCGGCCACTATACACGGTCTATTTGCTTCGCGGGATAGCGCGACGCGATTTGCCGAACTGCCCTTTGCGGGACGGCATACGTATCGGCGTCGACTGACGCGACTGCGGCTTGTCGTAGTGAGGTTTGTTGTTGTCTTTGTTAAATCCTCCGCTTTTCATATCAATATTGTACCCGTCTTCGCTCGATATAGCGAGCTTCGACGTGGCACGTCACGAGAGCGTGAGCACGCAGACGTTGCGCTTTCCGCGCTTCAAAAGTGCGACATTGTGTGTGAAATCGGATTTTTCGAGCGCGCGCTTTTCGTCGGTTACCGCTTCACCGTTGAGCGTGACAGCGCCATCAGTGATGAATTGGCGCGCCTCGCGCTTCGACGTCGCCAATTTCGCATCGACGAGAACATCGACAAGCTCGGCCTCTCCCGAAACTGCACATGACGGGGCGGATGCCGCCAGTCCTTTCGCCGCCGCCACTGAAATATCTTTGACGCCGCCGTCACCGAAAAGCACTTGTGAAATTTGTTCCGCCGTCGCGACAGCTTCCGCGCCGTGCACAAGCACAGTCACTTCGCGAGCAAGGATTTCCTGCCCATGACGCGCGGCCGGATTGCGCTTGTGCATTTCCATCGCCGCATCAATCTCCGCGCCCGTGAGCATCGTCAACTTCAGCAGAAGCTCTTCCACTGCGTCATCCTCGATATTGAGGAAAAATTGATACATTTTGAACGGTGACGTTTTCTCCGCGTCCAGCCAAATCGCTCCCTCTTCGCTCTTGCCGAATTTCTTGCCGGTCGATTTGTTGACGACGAGCGGCCACGTGAGCGCAAAGACTTCCTTCCCCGCTTTTCTGCGGATAAACTCAACGCCCGCGAGAATGTTGCTCCACTGGTCGGAGCCGCCCACCTGCACGTCACAGGCATACTGCTCGTTGAGATACAGGAAGTCGTACCCCTGCAGGAGCGAATAACTGAATTCGGTAAACGAAAGCGGGGCTTCCTTGTCGAGCCGGTCTTTCACCACATCTTTCTTTATCATCGCGTTCACCGTGAAGTGTTTGCCGACATCGCGTAGAAATTCAAGCAGATTGAGCTTGGTGAGCCACTTCGCGTTGTTCTCCTCGGTGAAATCACCCTTGCCGAACACCCGCCGTATTTGCGCAGAAACGGCCTTGGAATTCTTGGCGATGGTTTCCTCATCGAGCAAATTGCGCTCCTGCGCTTTGCCACCCGGATCGCCTATCATTCCCGTCCCGCCGCCGGTGAGAATGATGACCTTGTGCCCGTCTTCAAGAAACCGGCGCAAGACGAGGAGTCCGACGAGGTTGCCCACGTGGAGCGAATCCGCCGAGGGGTCGATACCGAGGTAGACGGTGCGTTTCGGTCCGTCCGTAATAGTTTCAAGCTTTTCAGCGGAAAACTGGTATGCGTAACCCCTCTCTCGCAGTGTTTCCGACAATTTTGCCATGCCGTATTTATACCACGGGTGGGAGCAAAAAAGAGAGGGTTATTGGAGGCTCTGCCGCGTGACGACGCGGCAGCCGAAAGATTTTTCAGCTGAAAAATCTTGTACTCTAAGAACCCTCCCTTTTTTGCTCCCTCTCTCTCACCTCCCCCTCATCCATGCCGAAGTGGTGCGCGAATTCATGCCAGATCGTTTCGGCAACAACCTTTGCTACCATCTCCTTATAACGACTTACGATGTCGTTATGGTCACTAACGACATTCGATGTCGTTAGTTCTTCTTCCGCCTCCTCCTCGATAGGAATCTGATAGAGCGTAATGGTGTCGGGCAAAGTCATACCGACCCCGTATTCCTCACCCCGCGCCGAGAGCGGAATTCCCTTGTACAAACCGAGAAGCGTCTCGTCGTCACCGAGCCCTTCCGCTTCCCTGTCTTCCTTCGACGGCTCGTCCTCCACAAGCACCGCGACATTCTTAATTTTCTCCCGCACCCACTGCGGCAGCTGTTCGTATCCTTCTTCAATCAGTTTCTCAAATTCTTCCCGTGGCATGATAGCTTCATCGTTATGCAAACAAGGTCACCGCGTAGAGAGCGGCGACACCGAGAACAGAAGACAGCGTCGTCCAATAGACCGGATGCGAATGGTGGCTTTCGGGCAACAAATCGGATGCGCCGATGTACAAAAAGAAGCCCGCGAACAGCGCGAGCAAGTAACCGAGGGTCGTCTGACTGACGGTAAAAAAAAGAGTGGCGAGCACGCCCACGGCGGGCGCAAGTGCGTCTACCAGAAGCCAGCGAAATGCCTGCGCTCTCTCTTCCGTGTTTTTGAGTATCATATTCACCGTATTAATGCCGTCGGAAAAGTCGTGAGCTAGGACCGCGAGCGCGACAACCAATCCGACAGCCGGCGAGACTTGGAACGCGAGACCGAGACCGATGCCGTCGAGAAAACTGTGGAACGAAAGCGTGCCGGCCCCGACAATCCCCCGCCGCTGATGCGCGTGATGGTCGTCATCGGTATGACTGTGCAGTGCGACGAAGCGGTCCAATATGAGATATGCGACAAATCCGAGCGCGATAAGCGTCGTTACTGTGCGTACGTCGCCCGTCTGCGCAGTCAACTCAAACGCCTCCGGAATGAGTTCGAAAAACGCGACACCGATAACGGCTCCGGCGCTGAGCCCCAAAATCAGGTGCAACCGGTCCTTGAGACGCAGAGCAAAAAGCCCGCCTAGCAGGGTCGCACAAAAGGCCCCGATGACGAATATGAGCACCATAAATGGAGATTATACACGGGCAGAGCATATGCAAAACCACACGATATAGGAGGCGGTATACTGAGCATGTCCCACCCTTTTGCATTTATGATGAACGCACTCGCCTCTCTCGACCTCAACATCGTCTATGCGCTCTCCTCCATCCGGACGCCTGTCGGCGTCAGTATGTTTTCACTTATCACGGACCTCGGTGGAGCGGTCGTCGTGATTCCCGTCGCTCTTTTTGTCTGCGCAATGCTCTGGTACAGGAAAGAACTTCCATACGCAATCGGGCTCATCGCGGCCGTGCTCGGAGGCGAAGTCGTCAAAGACAGTATCAAAGAGCTCGTCATGCGAGCGAGACCTCCCGTCGAACTGCATGCGATTGTAGAAGACGGGTGGTCGTTCCCAAGCGGCCACGCAACTGCCGCGCTCGCACTCTATGGCTTCCTCATCTACGCCACATGGAAATTCTCACCCGCATCGTGGCGCATGCCGCTCACGATTCTTTTTTCTGCAATTATTCTATTTGTCGGTTTCAGCCGCCTGTACCTCGGCGTGCACTACACGAGTGATGTTGTCGCCGGCTTTGCCCTCGGCGCACTATTCCTGTGGTTCGGTGTTCTAATTGGAAAGCGTTTGAGCGGGAGCGGCGGCGCGCGCGGGTGACTCACTCATTGCAAACCAGCGGTAGAGCGCAGGACTCACGAGCGCGGCGAATACGACCGCGCCGAGTAGGTGCAAAACGGTAAAGGGCACTTGCCCTGCGAGCGCGGCGGAAAACGACTGGCCGTTGAACAACGGGCCTATGGTGAGACCGGTGACTGCGTCATAAAAAAGAACGCCGACAATGCTAAAGCGGACGAAGTTGCCGCGTGATGCACTACGGTTCTTGAAATAGAAGTACGAAGCGGCGCCGAGCGCGCCGTATGCGAGCGCAGTGACCCACGTCCATGTACCCCAGCCTGATGTGACGGCGTCGTAGAGCACGATGCTTAGCACTCCGAACAGAATGCCCGGCAATGCGCCAAAACGCTTCGAGAGCGGCATCACCGAGGCGAGAATCGGCTCCACATTGGGCGCGCGGAATGGCAAAAGTCTAAAGGCAAAAACGGCGACAAACGTGAGTATGTATTTCAGCCAAGCAGACATGGGATTTAGAGTATACCACTCGGCTCCGTTAGCGCCTGTGAATAGCCATTAACGGCTACGTACAACAGTGACGCCGGGTGTGCAGTCCTTATACATCTCCGTTTTGCGCACGGTGACAACGACGCGGCCGATGCGGGTGTCTTCAAGAATCTTCGTGGCGACAACATCCGCAAGCTTTTCAAGAAGCTTGAACGAAGGACCCTCGACAACCTCTTTTGCGACTTTTCGGAAAATCGCGTAGTTCGCCGTATCATTGATATCGTCACTCACCGCGGCTTTGTGAGTATCGAAATCAACCGCGATATCGAGCACGAATTCCTGTTCACGCGTCCGCTCCTCGTCATACACGCCATGCTTTCCACGCAGTAACAAATCTTGAATAAATATTGTATCCATGTTCTTGTTGTGCAGGTTTAACTTCCTCAACTACAACACGAAGCGGCCGTCTTTGTAGATGATCTTCGTCGTGCCGTTTTTCAGATGTGCGGTCACGGTGCGCCGCGTCGTCGAAATGATGTCGGTGTGTATTGAAGAGTCGTTGTAGCCCAACGCTTTTGCCTGCTTAGTTGTAAGCTTCGAGACATCACCCGAGTAACAATCCCGATACGACATACCGAGTGCAAGGTGGGTGTTGCCGTAAGGCCCGCCCACATTTTCGTCGTACAACGTCTCTGCCATGAATTTCGTGATGCGCGAGTGACGGCTGTCGGTGAGCGAGTATTCGCCGATTCTGTTCGCACCCTTTGTCGCTATCATCTCTTTCAGAAGTTTCTCATTCGTCTTCGCCTTGGATTTAACAACAAGACCATTCTTAAATTCCAACTCAATACCCGTAATCTTGGACCCGTAGCGATACAGCGGCTGGTTAAATTTGATCCAGCCCTCGGTACCGCGCCAATCCGGGCTGGTGAATATTTCAAAGCTCGGAATATTCGCACCTGAACCGGAGCGCCATGCACGCTTTTCACCAAGTTTAATCCAGAGATCCATGTCAGGGCCGACGGCGTGCAATCGGTCCACCTTGGGCGTAATTGCATTAAGCTTACGACGATATTTCTCGATTTCAATATATACCCGCTTCCATTTTGCTATCGGATTCTTCTCATCCAAAAAGCAGGCTTTGATAATCTGATTCCAGTACTCCTTCTCCGAAAGCCCGGCTTCCTTCGCCATCGCGGGCGTGCCATACATCGCGATGGACCATGAAAGTTTGCCTTTCCATTCCTTTTGATGCCGCCAGTCCATAAACGGCTTCATTGCGGCACCTCTCGCCATCATTCTTTTCGGGTCTATCCCGTCCATAAGATGCATGTCTCTGTCGGCAAGTATAAAAAGTGAGTGGTCCATCTCGTCCACGACCCCGCGCAGATATTTTGCCGGAAAGAATTTTATCTGCTCGTCCGAGGCATTCTCATAAAAATGTCGGCTCGTGCTGTCGTTGCGGCGCATGTCGCCCTTCTCTTCATCGGGTGCATAGTGCGGAAGCACATGCCCGCCGGCGTCGATAATCGCGTTGAAGATTGCAACATACAGGGGCTTCGCGCTCTCATTCGCGGAGAGCCGCACGACGTCGCCTTTCTTAATTCCCTTCCCCCCGCCGAGTGCAAAATTCACCATCACATCGGCGTATTTCTTTAAAATTGTATCGCTGGGCGTGTATGACATCGTCCCAGACTACTCGGATAAAACCAATTTGTCTAGAAAAAACCGCGGGGCGTGCCCCGCGGCTTTCACGACTGGACCAAAGTCAGGCCGCTAGAGGCTTGCCGCGCGTCAGGCTGAACTTCTTCTTTTTGTTGGGATTTTCTCCCTGACGTGGCAGCGGATCTTTGAACTGAATTTCGACAGAGGCATCCCGCCAAATCAACTTGTCTTTGGCGTCGCGGGTATTTGCCTCGGCCACGTGCGTTGCTCGGACATCAAACTCGTACCACCGGTCGCCGATTCCGAACATTCCCAAGCGACCTTTCAGTACGCTGGTACGCGTCCCGGTGCGCTTTGTTGTGCGCTCCTTCGCATTGACACGCCACCGCACCCACTTTAGGTGTGCGCCGCCGGGGTAATACATGCCTTGAAAGTGCAGGCCCAGAATGTCCATGACACCTTGGTAGACCTGGTCGGTGATATCGATCGTACGTTCGGTAGCTATTGTCTCGCTCATATTGCGCTCCCATCGGAGTGCGCCGACGGACAATTCCGCCGGCTACTGTCCATCGACAGCAGAACACCCACTCGAGTGGAGATTCTGCTGGCGACGACGTCTAGGCGAGACTATACGATTTGATGGAACAGTCTGTCAATTAAACCTTTCTCACTTCTTTTGCGCGCTCTTTGATATCTATCGGGTAGACGCCCGTGAAGCACGAGGTGCAGAATTGCGATTCGGGAAGCCCTGTCGCGCGTATCATGCCTTCGTACGAGAGGAAGCGGAGTGAGGTCGCGCCGAGATACTCGCGCATTTCTTCGACGGACTTCGTCGAGGCCATGAGCTTTTCCTGCTTGGGTGTGTCGATGCCGTAAAAGTCGGGGTACTTCACCGGCGGCGAACACGAAAGGAAGTGCACCTCTTTAGCGCCCGCGTCGAAAAGCATTTTCACGATTTGCCGCGAGGTGGTGCCGCGGACGATTGAGTCGTCAACGACGACAAGACGCTTGCCTGCGATAACCTCGGGAATCGGCGTGAGTTTCGATTTCACACCCTGCTCGCGAATATGCTGTTCCGGCTGAATAAACGTGCGGTGAATGTAGCGGTTCTTGGCGAGTCCCAATTCCATGGGAATCCCGCTGTGTCGAGCATACCCGACCGCGGCCGGAATCGCGGTCTCGGGCACGGGAATGACGACGTCGGCTTCGATTTTGTTTTCTTTTGCGAGCTCCACACCGCAGTTCTTGCGCATCTCGTACACCGATTTACCGAGGAGATGACTGTCGGGACGCGCAAAATATACGAACTCGAAAATATCGAGTTTCTGATTCCCCTCTGCGAGTTGCTCACTACGCAAACCGTCCGCATCCACTATCGCCATCTCGCCCGGCTGTACGTCGCGAAGGAATTCCGCACCTATCGGCGGAAATGCGCATGTTTCCGACGCGAAGACGAATCCCCCGTTGAGCTTCGCAAGCGAAAGCGGACGGATGCCGCAGGCGTCGCGGATGGCGATAATCGAATCGGCCGACATGACGAGAACTGAAAACGCTCCGGTAAGGAGCGGGTATACTTCTTTGATTGCATCTTCGAGCTTGGCGCCCTTGCGCATCGCGGCACCGATAGATTCTACAATCATGCGCGAGTCGGAAAAATCCTCCGAGGCGACACTGTGTGCCGCGATATATTGCTCGAGCGCGGTGGTGCTCGGGAGATTGCCGTTGTGCACGAGCGCGATAGCGCCGTCGTCGGGGCCGGAGCAGAGCGAGATTGAATCGAGCAAGCTGGGGCTCATGTCGCCGTAATCGATTTTTTCGAGCGCGCTGTTCCCCGCCGCGAGCATCGGCTGTGCGTGTTTTACCTTGGAATTGCGCGAAGTCGAATAACGATTATGGGCCACTGCGACGTGGCCCTTGAGTGATTCCATGATGTCTTCGGTGAAGACCTGCGAGACAAGGCCCATGCCTTTGTGCAGGCAAACCTGCTCTCCGTCGCCCGCGGCGATGCCTGCGCTTTCCTGCCCGCGATGCTGGAGTGCGTAGAGACCGAAGAAGGACAGGCGAGCGACATCGAGCCCTTTGCCGTAGACACCGAAGACCGCACATTTCTCCCCAAGCTCCCCCGAACCGATTTCTCTGTCTGTGGTCGGTTGAGGGATGTGTGCCATAGAAAAAATCATTGTACCAAATATTTCCCAAAGCGAGAGGCGCCCGAAGGCGCCTCGTATTGTTTGTGCACTGTCGCGTCATCCACCCAATGCGAGTGAAAAATCGCTCGCACCACGGAGGCTCTTTGCCGACGTCAGAGTCCCGGCGTAGATGCTCCGGTATCCGCGGTGAATCTCGATGACAGACGGGTCTTCCCACGACGGGTACGGAATGAGCGTCCCATCGAGGAAAAAGTGCGGATGTAAATGACCCGACTTTGCCACGAGATCGTCGAGGATCTCGGCTCGACCGTCGCAATAGTCGAAGAAGGCGGCATCGAGCGGAATAAACGTATCCGCTCCGAAGACCGGGCACATCCGACACAGCACCAGTTTGTGGACCCAGCGTTTTAGAAGATGGGACCGCGCATCGCTAAATTCAGCGTAGCGGTGCACCATGTCAATCCCGCGAACCAATCGCCCGCGTCTGTCGCGGCACGGGACAAGCTGGACCTTCGACAACTCCACTATAGTGATATGGCGCGAGCAGGGATTGGTCTCCGGAATCACTTTCCTGCTCAAGCCGAACGAGTCATACAGACCGTTCCATGTGGAGTGTCTGTTTATCGTTACCCTTTCTCGCCTGCTCACATGCCTCTCCCTAGAGGCGATACTAATTACAAATTCGCCAGCCGCGATTATGCCACGGACTGCACGGCACGGCAAGTGCGGTTAATGTGCCTGTTTATCGAGCGTGAGCCAGTCTGCCCCGCCGAGCGAGAGCGCGAGTGTCGTGAGCGCGAGTGTGAAATCGCGCACGCCTATGTCGTTGTAGCCGATTCCGAATGCGATGACGAAAAGGTGAAGTGCGAGCAGGAGCGCGACCCAACGGGTCAGGAGTCCGACGGCGAGCATCGCGCCGAGAATGACTTCAAACCAGCCGTTGAACAGCACGATGCCAGCCGGAGAAATCCACGTGAGATTAGCCGCCCACGCCGGAAGCCACGACAGCCAGCCGAACGGGTCCATCACCTGTGAAAATCCGAACCACAGAAACAGCGCCGCAAGAGCGAGTCGCAAGACGACGGGGGCAAAGGCGCGCGCATCACGGTCGGTCATACTATTGAACGATTGCATCTACCTGCACGACCGGAGGTGTCGTGGTCGCTGTCGAATCTGCCGGAAGAGTCGTGTCCTCTTGTGCATCGGTGGGTACCATCTGCGGATTTGTAGGAAGCGGATGCGGGTTGCGTGTCTGCATATAGACGAGCCCGCCGACGGCTACGACGAGAATCAATCCGATGGCAAGCGGTGTTGATGCATTCATGGCGTGATGCGACGATTCTATCACGATGTGCTACTCCGATGCGAGCCTCTCGATTGCGACGACATAGGCGGCGTCGCGTAGCGTCACTCCGCGCTCGCGCGCCGTCCGGAACACCGCGTCGGAGGCCGCGCGCATTTTCTTTTCCAGTTTCTTGAACACCTCGGCTTTCGTCCAGCGCTCATCGCGTCTATTTTGGAACCACTCGAAATACGAAACCGCGACGCCGCCGGAATTCGCGAGAATATCGGGAATGACCGTGACGTTGTTCGCCCGCAATATTTCCTCGGCTTCGGGAGTCGTCGGACCGTTCGCCATCTCGAGCACGACGCTCGCCTTCACGCCTTTCGCGATATCGGCCGTAAGAGCATTTTCGAGCGCCGCCGGCACGACGATGTCCACGGGCAGCGTCAGAATCTCATCATTTCTTATCGCTTTCGCGGCGGGATATCCCGCAAACGACCCGTGCTCCTTTTTGAATACCTCAAGAGCATCAATGTCATTGAATCCCTTGCCCGAGAAAATCGCACTTTTGGAATCGGAAAGCGCGACCACTTTGTATCCGGACTTTTGGAGGTAGCGGGCAAGATAGCTTCCGACATTGCCGAATCCCTGTATCGCAACTGTTTTGCCTTTTCCGCTCACGCCGCGCAAGCGAAGTATCTCGTCGAGCGCGAAACTACCGCCGAGGCCGGTCGCTTCCGTACGCCCTTCGGAACCGCCTGCGCCCAGTGGCTTACCCGTCACCACGGAGAGCGCCGGATGACCGACCGTTTTCTCATACTCATCGCGTATCCAATCCATAATCTTGCCGTTGGTGTTTACATCGGGTGCGGGCACATCGAGCTCGGGCCCGATGACGGGAGCGAGCCTGCGCGTAAACTCGCGCGTGAGGCGTTCGAGTTCACCTTCCGACAATTCTTTCGGATTCACGGCAATGCCGCCCTTACCTCCGCCAAAAGGCACGTCGACGAGCGCGTTTTTCATCGTCATCCAGAATGAAAGCGCCTTTACCTCGTCCATGTCAACATCGGGGTGATATCGCGTGCCGCCTTTGTACGGACCGCGGATGTTGTTGTGTTGGACGCGAAAACCGCTGAAGACGCGGACACTACCGTCGTCCATTTTTAAGGGTAACGATACTTCAACGATGCGATCCGGCTGGGAGAGCCGCGCGAGCAGTAGCGGGTCGAGCGAGAGCGCCTGTGCCGCCTTTTGCAATTGCGTCTGTGCCGTTTCCCATGGATTCGCGCGCATATTACTGATACTGAATGTAGATAGGGCGCGGCTTGAGTCTGAGAATTTCCTGCGGGGAGAGCATTCCTGCCGAGGGCGGTTTGGTGTCGTTCTTATAGAAGAGTTTGAAGCCGGTGAATTGTATCGGCTCTGACGCGACGACCGTATTGTATGTATTGATTTTCTTCGCGGGGAAACCCCACCCGTCCATGTCCACCACTATTTGCACTTCGGGAAGCGGCGTGATGCGCTTGTACCCCGTCAGCATGTCATCCGTAAAGCGATGTATGACGAGTATTTTCGGCGGCAAATTGTTGTCGCGCACCAAACCCGCGAGATACTGCCCCACCCAATTGATATCATCCGCATTGAACGTGCCGATGACAGTGCCCGGCTTCTCCCCGCCTTTCATAGAGAACTCCGGGTCAACGCCGACGTGCACATTCGGCAGTTTGAGATACTCCTCGTACACCGGCAATTCTTTTTGCAAAGTGGAAAGCCCAACCTGAAAATCAATAAAGACGACACCGCTAACCTTCTTCGCCATATCAAGTGCGATGTCTATCTGACTATCCGGCATTCGTGCGCGGTACATGCTGTCCTTGCCCGCCGCTTCCTGCGCTGTGACGAGAATATAATGAATGGCAGGAATGACCGGCGTCGTCGGGTCTGCGGCTTCCCAATTGGCGACCTCTGCACGGAGCTTCGCGAGCATGACATCTTCCGGATACTCGCCGAGCACCCCCATGCCTTTGGAATAAAAGTTGCCGTAGTACGCGATGATGCGATTGAACGGCAAAAGCGCGCCTGCATTCGGGTACACGGTCTTCGCGGGCCAGAGCGGCACTTTCTTGGGGGTAGTCGTCGCGGTACTCGTCGAAACGGGCTCGGGGGCCGGCAACGTAGTTGTCGCAAGCGCGAGTACAAGCATGCGGCGGTCATAGTCCGCGGTATCAATCTTCGGTAACACAGGGACCGGCTTCCCTTCCGTCACCTCCGCGAGCGCGGAGTAATACGAGACGCCGAACATGTCGGAAACTACCGCGTACAGAAGGAACACACACCCGACGCCTACTGCGACCCCGAACACCGCCGGCACCATGCGCGAACGCCCCAACCGCGACACTTTGTTTGCGCGCGCCATGATTACGCTATTCTACCTTACGGACGACGTAGAGCGAGTGAAGAACGCGAGCCATGCTCGCGTTCTTCCGAGCCGAGGAGTTCGAAAACCGGCAACCGGTTTATGCGGCGACGGAAAGTATTTTCGACGGATGGTGATGACCCTTCACGATGCGAACTCTCTTGACCGGCACCTTCAGGTAAAGCGCGACAAGCTCAACGACGCGCTCGTTCGCCATATTTGCTTCCGGTTTCTCGCGTACCGCTATTTCGAACTTGCCTTCAGAAACCTCGCGAATGCTCTCGTTCTTGGCTCCCGTCTTGACGCGTACTTTAACGTGCATACGTGGCAGAGTCAGACATTGCCATAGTAGCGGCTAAAAAGAGAAAAGCCTACTCCCGAGAATCGGTTTCGGCTCATAAGTTTTCACGGATAGAAAGTCACTTCTTTCTCAAACATCCTGTAAATGCGCTTCAGGGCCGGATACCACCTGTTATTGCTGATGTTGAGGGCGTCGTTCCACGCAACTTGGAGGTCTGGTGACGCTGCGATTTCATCCAATTGTGCAACCGCGACGCTTCTTCCTTCGTCCGTGCTCTGCATATAGGCATTCTGTAAAAGCAGGTAGAGCCCTCGCGCGGAGGTGGTCGCCTCTTCTTCGTTCATCACCATTTTCCCGTGAAGCACGCGGGCACCCGGCGTAGTTATGAGTAACCTCGTTCTTTCGGTAAAGATGATTGTCACCCCGTTAATCAGGAGTCTCTCTGCGGGCGCCAATTCAAGTGAAAGACCCTTTCGACCGCTTTCTGTGGCCATCGTTACAACTCCTTAAAAAGAGGTTGACCGGGGTTTCGCCGCAGAAAACTATACACCGCTAATGTAGACTTGTCAGCCCGCGGCCGCGAGCTTGGTTACCTCACCTTCTGCAGGCAGCGCAGGCACTCGAGCTGGCCTTCGCGGGTCTTGATGTATTTGTTGCCGCATTTGCACTTCACGACTGCCGGCGCGTTCGGATTGTCTATCCACTTCCCGTCTTTCATGAAATTTTTTGACATATGATTATTTATGGTGAGCGTAGTCGAACTAGTCGATGAAGGTCAGTGCCTTGCCGCGCTTACCGGCACGGCCGGTGCGGCCGATGCGGTGCACGTAGTCTTCGTATGTGGTCGGGAGGTCGTAGTTGATGACATGGCTCACGTCGTCGACGTCGATACCGCGCGCGGCGACATCGGTCGCGACGAGCACCTGCACACGATTACTTTTGAACATCGAGAGCGCCTGCTCGCGCTTGTTCTGGCGCTTGTTGCCATGAATCGACTCCGCCTTGAAGCCGCGTTGCGCGAGAATTTTTGAAAGTTTCTCGACGCCGTGCTTCGTGCGGCCGAAGACAAGGACTTTGCTGAATTCCGGCTGTGTGAGCAATTCGTGGAGCACGTCCATTTTGTTCTTGCCCGCGACGCGAACGATATCCTGATCCACATTCTTCGCGGTGTCGCCCGTCTTGACCGAGATGCGCACGGGATTCTTGAGGAAGCTGTGGATGAGAGTTTCAATCTCGCGCGTGAGCGTCGCCGAGAAGAAGAGCGTGTGGCGCTCGGGGCGCATGAGCGAGAGAATGTATTTCATGTCGGCGATGAATCCCATGTCGAGCATGCGGTCGGCCTCGTCGAGAACGACGGTCTGGAACTTCGAGAGGTCAAGCACGCGGCGCTCGATGAGGTCTTTGAGACGGCCGGGAGTGCCTATGACAAAATTGGGCCCGCGACGAAGAGTCGCTATCTGGCGATTGATATTGGCGCCACCGACGCACGTGACGGCACCGATGCGCATGCGGTCGGCGAACGCCCAGTATTCGTCTTCGATTTGCTGTGCGAGTTCGCGTGTCGGCACCATGATGAGCACGTGCTCTTTGCGGTCATGGAGTACCTTGTTGATGAGCGGAATGAGAAATGCGGCGGTCTTGCCCGTACCGGTATTGGCGATACCGACGACGTCTTCGCCCTTGAGCACGTGTGGGATGGCGCGGTCCTGAATCGGAGTAGGCGTCGTGTATCCCTTGTGTGCGATATTCTTCTTGAGATTCTCGTGAATGATGAAATCGGAAAAATTGTGCTCCGGCACAAAGATTTCCTGCTCTTCGGTGACGATAGCCTTATTGATGAAGCGGGATACGTCGATGCGTGCCCCATGCGGCGCGGCGCGGCGGTTGCCGCCGCGGGAACCGTGAAATGACGGCCTGCTGAATGTGCGGCCCTGCGGCCCGCCTCGACTCGCGCCCGCTCCCCGATGCGAGGCGGGGCGTCCGCCGAAACTGCGCCCGCGGGAAGGGCGGGACGGACCGTGTCCATGACGTGAATGAGTGTTCATGTTGTATATGAGCCCATTGAAGGGCTTTGGCCTAAAAGGCCGTTAAATGTGTCGAACTATCTCGGGACAGGTTCACGCTGGAGAGCTCTACGCGCGGCCTTGGTAATCCCAAGACAAAACCAATGAGAGAGAGTCTGACTGGAAGAGTGTATCAGATACTTCCCCGCTTGTCAACAGCGGGAGAAACGCCTACTTTCCGCGGCCGTGGACCTGCTTGCGGCGGGGTTTGCGCGCGGCGAGCATCGCCTGCTTTGCGGCGAGGCGCTTCGCGGTTTTACGCGAGCGGGTCTTCTTTCTGCGTATATCTACGTCAGGTCTTTTTGCCATGCGCGCGATTATAGCACATACTCCCGTGATGACGAGCGACGGCTACCCTGTCCGTATCAACAAATACATTGCCTCACGCGGGATTGCTACTCGCAAGGACGCCGACACCCTTATCGAGAAAGGGCTCGTGACGATAAACGGCCGCAAGGCGGTTCTGGGCGACAAAGTGCAGGAGGCCGACAAAGTCGAGGTAAAAGGCGCTCGCACCAAGTACCGCTATTTTGCGTACAACAAACCATCCGGAGTCATTACCCATTCCCCGGAAAAAGGCGAGACCGATATTATGCGAAGCATTCCGCTTCGCTCCGTCTTCCCCGTCGGACGGCTCGATAAGCGCTCATCGGGCTTGATTATCCTTACCGATGATGCGCGCGTGACGGATAGACTCCTCAATCCCGAATACACTCACGACAAGGAGTACCGCGTAACGACCCACGAACCGTTGCCGAATAATTTCAAAAAGGTTTTGGAGCGCGGTGTGGACATCGGCGGATACGTCACCAAGCCCTGCGAAGTGGAAATCCGTTCCGACAACAAATTTTCGATAACGCTCACCGAGGGCAAGAAGCACCAGATACGCAGGATGTGCGACGTGATGAAAACGAGCGTCGCTGAGCTACAGCGGGTGCGCGTGATGAACATAAAGCTGGGCACGCTCAAGCCCAACGAATACCGCGAGCTCAAAGGGCAGGAGCTTGATCAGTTTCTGAAGGCAATCGGTCTTTGATGGTGTTGAGGGTCTTCTTTACCTGCCCGATGCTCTCGGGTTCGAGCAGTGATATCGGAGTGGCTGTGACGCCCGCCTTTTTCAGAGCGGCAAGTTTTTCTGCGACAACCTCCGGCGACACCATGTCCGTCTTCGTGAGAAAGACGTGTTCTTCTTTTTTCAGGAGTTCAGGATTGTACTCGCCCAGTTCGGTACGCACGAGATTGTAGTCGCGCACGATGTCCTCGCTTTCGGAAGAGACGAGGTGAAAAAGCGTCTTGGTGCGCTCCACATGCTTGAGGAATTTCACGCCGAGCCCTTTGCCCTGCGACGCACCTTCGATAAGTCCGGGGATGTCGGCGAGGATGATTTCGTAGTACGCGCCGAGGTGCGGCTCGAGCGTCGTGAAGGCGTAATTGGCCACGCGACTGCGCGCGGCCGTCAGCTCATTGAGCAGACTCGATTTGCCGGCGTTCGGCAAGCCGATGAGTCCGATGTCGGCCACGAGACGCAGTTCGAGTTTGTAGTTTGCGATATCGCCGGTGGTTCCCTCTTCGGACTCTTTCGGCGTCGTATTCGTCGACGAACGGAATTTGAAATTCCCCCGCCCGCCCTTGCCTCCGCCCGCCACGAGCAAGCGCTCACCGGGCTCGATGATTTCCTTCACAAAACCGGTGTCGAGATTGGTGATGCGCGTCCCCGCCGGCACCCTGAGCACGAGGTCCACACCTGCGCGACCGTCGATGAACTGGCCGCGGCCGTCTTTGCCGTCCTCGGCATGTATCTCTTTTTTGTTGGCATAAAACGACAGCGCGTTGATATCCGTGCATCCCTCAAAATATATGTTGGCTCCACGCCCGCCGTCGGCACCCGTAGGACCCTGCGCCAAGCGCACCTTTTGGAAGGCGACCGCACCCTTGCCGCCGTTGCCCGCACAGAGCCGGATTGTGACCTCATCTATCAACATGGCAGCATGCTACCACAGACGGACCAATTTCAATTTTTTCCCCCTACTCAACTTTTTTATCGCCGCTTCTCGCTTCTGGGCCGCGCTGCGATCGCGGGATTGTTCCGAATACACTATCCGTTTCGCGCCGTGCGCTCGTGTGTAGTTGCCGCCCGTGCCCTTCTTGTGCTCCAAAAGCCGCCGCTTCAAATCAGTAGTCACCCCCGTATAGAGCGTCCCGTCGCCGCATTGCAATAGGTAGACGAAATACATTGCTAGCCGAGGAAAAAGACGAGATAGACGCCCACTGCGGCGACCGTGACGCCCATAAGCGCGAGCGTTGAGCGGCTCCAAGGCCTGACCATCGCGTGCAATCGCTCCGGTGCCAGAATGTAGAGCGCACCCTTGATGAGGATTGCCCACCCTATCACCTTCACAAACGTTCCGAGCCAATCACTGCCGGCATCGCTGAAGACGATGAGCGCGCCGCCCAACACGAGAAGTGCTCCGACGACAAAAGTCATTGCACGGTTCTTGAATAAATCTTTCAGAATCATCCCGAGCGTCTTCTGGTGCGTTACGACGAATACACCGCTGACGATAAAGTACGCCCCGAGCACTTTTGCTATCAATATTGCTGTTTCCATAGGTACAGATTCGTAATGAATTGCTAATGAATAATGCAAACTACCACCCAATTATACAGGGATTTTCCGGCGTACAGACGAGATGCTGGGTATGACGAATTTCTCTAGTGTTCCAGCGAATGAAATATAGCGAACGGGCGTCTGGTACGACGCTCTCTAACGCCGGACACTTTGGTATCTGAGCCTGTCTCTTATAACGAGCACTCTGAGGTCTCCATCCATCATTTCGTTGATTTGCAGGTGCCTCGGAAGAATAAACATATCTTCGTTGTCCGGCTCGTTTCTTCCCGCCGGCACGATGTAGACGTTGCCGCTTTCGGGATTCTTTCCGAGCATGACTCGTATCCCCTCGCCTCGGCATCTGTCCAGAAGAGTATCCACGGGAGTGGTATAGCCCGGGAATTCGCGGTCGGTAGCAATCATTTTTGTGTGCACTTCGAGTTCTATACCGGGAAAAGGAAAACTTTCGCGGCTTTCGCTCATTTCCGCGGCGGAGGACATGAATCTCGCTGCATTTTCGTTCAGCATGTCCCGATATGAGAAGCCCTCGATTGCTTTTTGCATGCGCCTTGCTTCCTCCTTCTCATCTCTGTGGTCGTTTAGACCCTCGTTCACCGCACGCCTATTCTCGGGATTCTGTCTCATGTGTGTCAGTGTAGCCCAAAAATCACTAGCCGAGTGTTTGGCCTGCCTGCGCAGGCAGGCGACGTTGGAACTACCGTCGCCTTCAGATAGTAAAGGCGGTGAGGACGACGATACCGGTGATGACGGCGAAGGCTCCGAGTGTCTTTGTGAAAAACTCCACCGCCTCGCGCTTCTGCCCATCCAAGTACATGAGAACGGGCTGGAAGAAGAAGATATAGCCCATGAAGGCGACCGAACAGACGAGCAGACTCAGCATTGCCATTGGTGCGAGTATAGTGTCCGGCTTGTCTCTGACGAGGGCGGGGCCGTAGCTAATGAGGAGAACGATGAAGACGATGTAGAGGCCTGCAACCAGCGCATTGAAATACGGATTCCTAGTCATACTTTGACTATACCAAACCCAACCGTCTGAGGTATTCGAAAAGTGGTACTCTATGTTGTATGACTGGCAGTGGCGAACGGCCCCAACCTCCGAATATCGATGAGATACTCAAAAGGGCGGCAATGGACGACGGTTGGCTAGAGTCGATTGTTGCGCCGAAAGAGAAAATTATTACTCCATCGGAAGTTGAGGATGCGTTTCGGTACACTCCCTTGCAACAAGGCGCGGTACTTGCGGCAGAAGGCACTGTAATTTCCGATGCTACCGGCCGCGCCGCATTGACGCTGCCAAATCACGAGTTGGTCGCAGCGCTCCGCGCCGCTGATTCTCGGATAAGTGCGTTCGACGAGCGTTTACTCAGGCGAGACACGCACGGTAGACTCGTCACGCAAGGAAGGAGCACTGATGTTACGTACAATATAAATGTTTCGATGCCGCTTGCCGCCCAAGTGCTGCAAGATTTTCCCAGCCAAGAGTCACTGCTCGGCCGCGGCATTGCAGCTTCTATCAACGGACCTGTCTACGATGGAAAGAACCTCCTGGTGAGGGACATCCGACATATATTGCGTTTGGGTGATGAGAAAGGTGAGAAAGGCACGCTGCTCGCGTGGGTTGGTCGCGATAGCGAGAACGTGCCTGGCCTACATGATCGCATCAATCAGTTCCTGATAAGCGGTCAGCAGGGTTTGAGAACACAAATTAGTCCTGAAGTAGCGCGAACAATATTTCCGGTGCTCTTAATTTACAATAAGTCAAAAGTAAAAGCAGCGGGTGGTTATTTCTATGTTTTACCTAGTGATCCGGCAGAGCGCGAGAAATGCATACTAAAAGCGTACATTGCGCCCCGCCCCGAATGAGATTGAAAAACATCAGAGGCAGCGGTTTTAACGATGAATACACCCAGCCCAGCAACATGGCCGGCGCATGCCGCCTTTGAGTTTCGAGAGTCCTTTCTTGACACGGATATCCCTCGTCTCCGCTTTCTTGCCCGACGTAACCCAGCAAATCCACTCGTTGCGTGCGAGCGGGGTGATGTCTTCCCATAGTGCCCGCGCCGCAGGCACCGAGGTAAGGGCCTTCCGCAAATCCTCCGGCATTTTGTGTACGGTCCCACCGCCGATACTTTTTTCGATCATGCGGTAATTCTATCAAATCGGGTCTGGGCGACGTTGGAATCGTTTTGACAAGAGAAATTTACAATATAAGTCCTTTTACTTTCTCAACTATCATATCGCGCGCTCCGACGACAGATATTTGTCCGTAACCCGGATCGGGCACGTCCCACGTAACAAGTTTGGGCGAATTCTTGAGATAACCCGGTATGGGACCGCGGGGCAAAGGACCGGTGAGTATTACTGTATCGGCACCCTCTACCATTTCGGGCGTCAGCTGCGTGATGACGTTGGTCGTGATGTCCAACCCGATATCCTTCATGGCGGCAATCGGTTCAGCCGAGACGGCAGACAGGAGTTTGCCCGCATCATCTGTATATACGCCTGCCGTAGAGACCTGATCATCCAGGACAAGCGATTTGAATATGGCGCCCGCCATCTGACTGCGATTTATGTTACCCTGGCACACAAAAAGAATTTTCATACGGACTGGGTGTTTGGTACGATGTTGGAACCATTTTGAGAGAACAGAGCCAATTTTAATCCGTCATGGACGATGTTAGAACTATTCTGTCTCCACCTCCTTTCTTATGGAATCCCATCGCATTGTCGGGTCGTTTATGTAGCTGCAGATGAGCTCTAGTTTCCTCTTTGCGTCCTCATCTCCGCGAAAAGGAATAAAAAAACGACTAACCCCCGCTTCTTTTTGTACACGCATCGTCCGGTTGGGATTTTGATAAGCCATTGAAATGACTGTTGCCCCCCTCTTGAAAAATGCTGACAGCTTCTTGTTCTTGTCATTATCGTATTTAAGAAACGCTGTATCTTCGCTCGGCTTATGCCCGATGACACCATCGCGCGTCACGATAAAATCAATCTCACTGTCTGACCCCATGCTTGAGTAATGATCCCCGGTCGAGACCATGAACATGCCGGGTGCCCCTACGGGGTGATTGTGGATCGTAAATCTTGCCTCTTCAGACTGCTCAACCGTTTTCCCTACAGCGTCGTCCCGATACTTTTTATCATACTCGGAATAATTCGGTACAGTAGCGATTCTCTGACCTGTGGCAAAATGTAAATCTCCTTCAAAATCGTATATCATGTTCTCAAAATTGAGTGTTCCGAGTGATTCGAGGGCACTTGGCGTTACTGTCCTTTGCAGGATGTACGTCCGAGGATTGCTTCCAATTGCCTCAGCGCCTTTCTCAAAGGCTTCTTTGTGCAAATCCTCAGCGATTTGAGACAAGTCGCTTTTTACGACTCCCCGTTCAAGAGTACTGGACTTTCTTACCCTGTCTCCTGTATTTCGACCTATCTCCATTTCCATATGAAAACTATAGCAGACCTTACGGGTTGGGGGTTTGGTACGATGTTGGAACGGCTATGAATTTCGGAGGTAGGGAGCAAACCAGTTCCTTAGGCGTTTTTTGAGTTCTGGACTCTTGTAATCCTCAAAGGTTATTCTCTTGCGGCATTGGGGCGAGCCACATTGGCATTCCAGTATCCAACCGGGTCGAGTCTCAAAGGTTCCATAATCACAGGTAACTTCTTCGCCATTGTTTATGTTACGAATCGCGCACCATACCCCATTGGACAACAAACCTGCGTTCGGATTACAGCTATGATTGATATATCCCCCCTGATGATCCTCATGCAATGGCGCATGGAGAATGTATGCGTCCCAGCCAATGCAAAGATTGCATTCATACCCAGTGACAGATTCGATAACTTCGATGAAGGCGCGATTGATAGTCGGCCCAAGTTCAACTACAACAACCTCTCCCTCGGCAATATCTCGCACTGCCACCAAACCAACTCCTGCAATCTTACTTTGCCCCAAAGCAACTGCCGGTGAGAAATGAGGCTTCGGGAGTGAAAAAAGATAGTCTCTGATTTTCTTCTCGATCTCATTCATAGTTAAACTATACAGTACCGGACTGGGGGACATGGATTCGAACCATGATTCACAGCTCCAAAGGCTGCTGTCCTACCATTAGACGATCCCCCAAACTCTGTAACTCCATGAGAATAACAAATACTGAGCGATATTCCACATCTCTATTTGCTAATTCAATTGAATAAGCAACAATGGTGACATGGCTGATAGAATAGTCGAGCTTGAGAAAACACTGAAAGCGCTCGCGAACAAGCGGCGACTTGCCATCGTCCGATATCTGCTCGTACATAAACATGCGTCCGTAACGGAGCTTGCCTCGCACCTGAAGCTCTCCATTGCGGCAACGTCAAGACATTTACGACAACTTGCGAACGCCGACCTGGTAGATACCGAACAAGTCAGCACAACGGTCAACTATTCCCTTTCCAAAGATTCTGGTCTCATTGCGGCACTTCGTCTCATTCATTAGTGAACCACGGCACCGGCTATACTTGCTAATTCAATTGAATTAGCAAGTATTAACTGTGAGAGAGACGCCCGATGCGGGTTACAAAACCCGTTGGCGGTTGTAGCCGAAATGCGTGTCGCAAGGTATGAATCGCGCAGAATTTCAAGCGCCAACGTGCGTGTATCCAGCATGTACCTAAGAGTGATACTATGGGAGAAATGAACAAGCACGTTAAACGCGCGATGGTGTTCGCCGCCGCCATCATCTTCATTGCGTTGGGAGTGGTCGGACTTGCGCTTCCATTCTTGCAAGGTTTTCTCTTTCTCGCCATCGGCCTCATTCTGCTTTCTATCGCTTCACCGACTGCGCGCGAATGGATAGAACATCACACCCGCAAATTCCCAAAAGTGCACGCGTTCGTGCAGAAAGTGGAGAAACGTATCACCGATATCATCGGCGAGTAGATATCCTGTGAACTTAGTCGCCGAAGTTGAAAGGCGGCGAGTCCTGACTCGGCACGGGCGAGCAGTTGATAGCTGAATCCCCTTCGTTGAGCGTGACTGTCTCACCGCGCGCGGTGAATATCACCCCGCCACCCTCGTATCGCACGCCGGACGCCGCATCTTTTTTAACAAGTGTGACCGCAGGCGGATACACGGCGCCCGCGCTATCGGGGGCGATAGCGATAGTGCTCATGTCGAGAGCAGGTGTCATGGTAAACGTCACACGCTCGTCGCACTCATATGAGTATGTGCCGAAGTTGTCGGCCGCCGGTGTGCCCGCGCTTCCCTTTTGGTTATACAAAATCGCTCCGATAAGAAGTGCGAGAACAACGATACCCGCCCACAGATAGATTTTATTCATGCTTTCAGTATTGGCCAAATCCCCAATCGAGTCAAAGCCCGCATGGGGACACGCATGCACGCTTTATTGCTGACACTACGGACTTCATTGGCTTTTCAGGCAATTCCTCGTTACTATTCACCGATGCGGCAAATAGCCATGGTGACGGCCGCCGTAATAGGCGCCGTCAGCCTCATCGCAGCCGGCTTCACGTTTATACAAGCCAATCAGGAGCAGGTGGACTTGACAGCGCGCCTGCAATCGCGTGCGCAACTCCTCGCCGACAGTCTCGCCGAGAGCATCACGCCGTCGGTACGAAACGCCTCAACGAGCTCGGTACAGCGCATCGTCGACAAGTTTGCGACGCAAGAGCGTATCGAGGGGCTTGGTGTATTTGATGCAAGCGCTTCTCCGATCGCAATCTCTCGCGACATACCGCAAGCGGCGGCATCTTCGTCGCTCATCGCACTGGTGATGGACGAGAATGAATCTGCCGGCGCATTCGTACTAGGTGACGGACAGAGCATGTACGTGTTTGCCGAGCCGCTCACGTCGGATGACCGCGTCATAGGAGCGCTTGTAGTAGTGCAGAACGCGCAGTACATACAAGACCGCCTGTGGATCATCTGGAGGGACAACCTCGTCCGCTTGCTACTGCAAATAATCATCGTTACGAGCGCCATTTTCGTACTCGTGCGATGGGTATTCTTCCGTCCGCTGACGCGGCTTGTGGACAGTCTCAAGTCGGTTCGCGCAGGAGTGCGGACAGAGACCGACGGCGCCGTTCACGCCTTTTTGAGACCGCTAACGTCGGAGCTTTCAAAAATGACATCGAGTCTCCGGCAGGCCCGCACCGCTGCGAGCGAAGAGGCGCGTCTCCGGCTTCAGAAAATAGACAGCCCGTGGACGGCCGAGCGCTTGAGAGAATTTATAAAAGCCTACCTCAAGGACCGTCCTATTTTCGTTGTATCGAATGCGGAACCGTACGTCCACACCAAGGTCCGCAACAAAATCGAGTGGTCAGTTCCTGCGGGCGGGGTCATTACAGCAATAGAACCTGTCATGGAGGCGTGCGGGGGCACGTGGATCGCATGCGGCAGCGGCAATGCGGACAAAGAGACCGCAGATAAGGACGGCAAGATTCGAGTCCCGCCGGACGAGCCCAAGTACACCCTAAAGCGCGTGTGGATTACACCGAAGGAGCGTAAGGGCTATTACGACGGCCTCTCCAACCAGGCACTCTGGCCCCTGTGCCATCTTGCGCATGTCCGCCCGCAGTTCCGCAAAGAGGACTGGGCCGAGTACCGCAAGGTCAATGTCCTGTTCGCAAAGTCGTTGCTCGAAGAGATACGGCATATCGAACGGCCTATTATCTTGGTGCAGGATTACCATCTCGCGTTGGCCCCCGCCCTCATCAAGAAAAGCCGCCCCGATGCACAAGTCGCCATCTTTTGGCACATTCCGTGGCCATCGGCAGCTCAATTCGCTATCTGTCCGTGGCGCAAGGAAATCCTCGAAGGAATGCTCGGCGCAGACCTCGTCGGCTTTCACACACAGCAGTACTGCAACAACTTCATGGACACAGTAGCTAGCGAGATTGAAGCGCGCATCGACTACGAGAGATTCTCCGTGTTCCGCGGCGGACATCAATCCCGCGTCGAACCATTCCCTATTTCGATTGCATTTCCGGGAAATGCGGAACCTGATTCGCCGGCGGACAGGAGCATGATCGAGAGTCTCGGCATCCGCACCGAATATCTCGCGCTCGGCGTAGACCGCCTCGACTACATCAAGGGCATTCCCGAGCGCCTGAGAGGTATTGAGTTCCTGCTCGACTCACATCCGGAGTACCGCGGAAAGCTTACCTTCCTGCAAATCGCGTCTCCTACCCGCGGGGGCATTGAGCAATTTCAGGAATACGCGCAGCTGGTCATCTCCGAAGCGGAACGCATCAACACCAAATTTGCGACGCGCGACTGGAAGCCCGTCGTACTAGAACATCGTAGCTATTCGCACAAAGAGCTTAGAGTGCTCTACCAACTTGCAAACGTCTGTCTCGTGACATCCCTCCACGACGGTATGAACCTCGTCGCCAAGGAGTATGTCGCCGCCCGAACGGAGGAGGGCGGCGTCCTTGTCCTTAGCCACTTTGCGGGCGCATCCCGCGATCTCCCCACCGCTCTCGTTATCAATCCGTACAGCGCGGAAGAGACCGCCGAGGCGATTCACAAGGCACTCACCATGCCTGAGAGTGAACAGCACCGCCGCATGAAAAGCATGCGCCAGTCGGTGCGCGAATACAACATATACCGCTGGTCTGCGGAGATTATCAAAACACTTGCGGGAGTGTAGACAGTATGTATTCGCAATCACGAGTACTGGATTCAGTCCGTAGCACCCGCGAGATGCTTCTCCCGCACTGGGGCAACGTGCCGGAGCGCATGAAAAACGGCTCGGCGCATTCGGTCGTAACGGGGCTCGACCTTGCGGTCGAACGCTACCTTGCCGGCGAGCTCAAGAAGATAGACTCCGGCGCGGAGTTTGCGGGCGAAGAGTACGGCGGGCGACGCGATGCGGACCGTTTTTGGCTCTGTGACCCGATAGACGGCACCGCGCATTTCGTCCGCGGTCTTCCCTTTTGCTCTGTGATGCTGGCGCTTATTGAGGACGGCCGCGTCAATTTTTCCGCCATTTACGATTTTATAAAAGACGACATGTACCACGCATCCCGCGGACAAGGCGCCTTCAGAAATTCCGAGCCGATTCATGTCAGCGACCGGCCGCTTGAACATTCCTATATTTCACTCGAGACGCGTATCGACAAGCCGGTCAATTTTGACCTGATGCGACGCATGAGGGAATCCTCGGTTCTGTTCAGCTCGATTACCTCCGGATACGAATTTTCACTGGTCGCCTCCGGCAAACTCGAGGCGCGGGTGTGTGTTGACCCGTGGGCCAAGGACTGGGACGTGGCGCCGGGGTCGCTTCTTGTCGAAGAGGCGGGCGGCATAGTCGCCAATATCGGCTCCGCATCGTATGACTATCGCGACCTCAACATGATTGCAGGCAACCCGCTCGTCTATCGCGCCCTCACCGAAGGTCCCAAGGCGATTTTTCCTCTAACCTCGTGAGTTCCTCCCGATCATGTCGACGACAAGCGCGCCCCACGTGAAATCGTGTGCGCCGAGTCCCGCGCCGGTATCGGGGTGGTAGTACTCGCGGAAACCGGACTTCTCCAAAAGCTCCATCGAATTCTCAAGTAACCTGTCCGCAATATTCTGGTAGTCATACCGGAGTAACCCGCGATATACAAACCAATTCGATGCAAACCACACCGGACCGCGCCAAAAACCCTGCGGATCAAACGTGCGCTCGTTCATCGCAACCGTCGGGAGCATGAAATTCGAGAGGAATTCGGACGGATTCAAAAGATGTTCTTCAACCAACTTCGCCGCCTCGTCCTCAGAAAGTATTCCTGCGTAGAGCGGCGCAAATATCGCCCACGTCTTCAGCTTCACTTTGAAATAGCTTTCGCTGTACGTCGGCCAGAAAAGATCGCCGTCAAACATTCGCTCGCGCATTGCGTCTGCCACCCGCCGGGATGCCTCGGTGAATTTCAATGCGTCCTCGTGCTTGCTCAGGTGTCCGGCAATGCGCCCAAGCACAACAAGATTCTCGACAAGAATTGCGTTGAAGGGAACGTCCTTTACCCAGAAGTATTGCTTCATGAACGGCGCATCGAAATGCCCATTCCGTAATTCTTCTACCAATTTCAACCTGCTTTTGAAATTCTCCTGCAATGTCTGCACGGGCGGCAAGCCGAGGACGTCGTCAAACCGCGGCGAGTTGTCCTCTCCGCTTTCGTCCGGATTGATAATGCCTGCAAGGTGGTTGCCTCGAGGGTCCCTCGCTGTGAGCAAGTACTCGTAGAACGAACTCAGCGCCGGGTACATCTCCGCGAGAAAAGCGGCATCACCGTCTTTCTCAAAAATGCGCCATACCGCCTCAGCGATAAGCGGCGGTTGTGTGATGGTACTGGTACGCTTCTTCCCCTCCCGACCCCATTGGATGTCAACGAGCGTCCCCGGCTCCCAGTAGATCATGTGCGGCAACATGCCGTTCTCGAACTGTTGCGAGACCGCCGAACGA
>MFLL01000002.1:0-30468 GCA_001781335.1 Candidatus Kaiserbacteria bacterium RIFCSPHIGHO2_02_FULL_55_25
TCCTATACATTGTGCGGACTCCCGCTCCGGCGGGTTTTAAATTGACCATGGCAAGAAGTCTCAAAAAAGGTCCCTTCGTCGACGAAAAGTTGATGAAGAAAGTCCAGACCCGCAAGTCGGGTGCGGGGTCTATCAAGACGTGGGCGCGCCGCTCGCAAATCGCACCGGAATTCGTCGGGTACACCTTCGCTGTTCACACGGGCAAGAATTTTGATGACGTGTTCGTGACCGAAGACATGGTCGGGCACCGTTTGGGCGAGTTCGCGCCGACGACCAAATTCCTCCGTCATGGAGGCAAGATGCAGAAAGAAGCCGAAATGGCCGCGAAGGCTTCAGAAATAGCTACCGCACAAGCCGCCAAAGCCACCGCCGCGACCGCGAAGAAATAATACATGAAAGCGCTTCTCAAAAATTATCACCAGTCACCGCGCAAGGTCCGTCTTGTGGCCAATTTGATACGCGGCAAGTCTGTCACGGCCGCCCGTTCTCTGCTCGCGTTCCAGCCGCAGAAATCTTCGCCCGCGCTTCTGAAGTTGCTTGAATCCGCCGTCGCCAATGCCCGCTCCTCGGGCAATTCGCCTGAGAATCTGTTCGTAAAGACCATCGCCGTCAACAAGGGGATGGTGCTCAAGCGTTTCAAGCCGATGGCCCGCGGCCGCGCCGCGCAATTCCACCGCACGATGAGCATCGTCACGCTTGAGCTTGCAGCTCAAGCGAAAACCCAAGCTCCAAAATCCAAAACCCAAAGTGCCAAAGCAAAACCCGCAAAGAAGCGCGCGTCGTCTAAAAAGCTAACAGCTACAAGCTAACAGCTACAAGCTATTCCTATGACTCACACCGTACATCCATATGCACATCGCCTCGGTATCATCCGCGACTGGAAGAGCCGCTGGTTTGCCAAGACCCCCGCCGAATACCGCACCAACGTGATGGTGGATTCCGCAATCCGTCGCTTCCTCAAGAAGCGCCTGCGCGGCAACTACGTCACCTCGACGGAAATCGAACGCAATCAGAAAGCCATCCGTATTCTCATCAAGACCTCGCGTCCGGGCCTTGTCATCGGCCGCGGCGGAGAGGGAAGCACTAAGCTCACCAAAGAGATTGAAAAAGTCGTCCGCACCGTGAAGGGCGCCCCGAAAATGGCTATCCGCCTCGATATCGAAGAGGTCCGTAGCCCTGAATCGCAGGCACCGGTGGTCGCCTATATGGTCGCCGAAGGCTTGGAGAAGCGCCAGACGTTCCGCCGCGTGCTCAAGCAGACCGTGGAAAAGGTGATGGCCAATCGCGACGTTCTGGGCGTGCGCATTGGCATTGCCGGCCGCTTGGGCGGCGCGGAAATGTCGCGCACCGAAGAAATCAAGCGCGGCCGCGTGCCTCTGCAGACGCTTCGCGCAGATATCGACTTCGCGCGCGAGCAGGCATACCTTCCGTACGGCGTCATCGGTGTGAAAGTCTGGATATACCGCGGCGATATCTTCGACAAGAAAGAAGCAAACAAATAATCGCATTGAATTTACTATTCCCTAGCACCTAGTCCCTAGAACCTAATTCTTATATGCTGGCACCAAAAAAAGTACAACATCGCAAATGGCAGTCGGCACGCCGCCGTGGCGCACGCCTTGTTGCTCCCGATACGCGCGGCCTTACCGTGGCGTTCGGCCAATTCGGTCTCAAGGCGATGACGCAGGCACGCGTCACTTCCAATCAGATAGAAGCGGCGCGCCGCGCGCTCCATCGTGCCGCAGGCAAGGGCGCCAAAGTGTGGGTGCGCATTTTCCCCGACAGACCGTTCACCCGCAAAGCCGCCGAAGTGCGCATGGGTAGCGGTAAGGGCGACCTCGCAGGCTATGTGTTCGACGTCCGTCCGGGCCGCGTGATTTTCGAAGTTGACGGTGCCACCGAGGCGGTGGCGCGCGAAGCGCTTCGCAAAGCCGGTACCAAACTTCCCGTAACCGCACGTGTTGTCGCCCGCCATTAATCAATTTCATTCCACTACGTACTACGTTCTACTGACTACTAACTACTCTTATGGCTGATCTCAAAACAAAAGACATCGCAGAATTGCAAAAGGAGCTCGCCGACAAGCGCGAAGCGCTTCGCGTGTTCCGTTTTGAGGGGCAAGGTTCCCGTGCCCGCGACGTCCGCGGCGGCCGCAATCTCCGCAAAGACATCGCCCGTTTGCTTACCGAGCTGAGTTCGCGTAAGGTGTCGCAATAATTGTATGGAATCAGTCACTGCACAGGGAAAGACATTTGAAGGCGTCGTCGTGAAATCGGCGATGAAAGACACGGCTACCGTCTCGGTGGAGCGCTACGTGAAGCACCCGAAATACAAGAAGTACATGCGCCTCTCCAAGAAGTTCCTCGTGCACGATGCCGGAAATACCGCGAAGGTGGGCGACAAAGTGACCATCAAAGAGACGCGTCCTATTTCCAAGCGCAAGAATTTCATCCTCGTCGCGGTCACCAAGGCAGCGGTGCAGGACAGCGAATCCCCCTTCGCCGAAGGCTTCGGCGGGACACAGTAATCATATGTTGCAGGACAGAAGCCTCGTCAAAATAGCAGACAACTCCGGCGGTCAGATCGGACGTGTGTTCAAAATTCTCGGCGGCTCCAAGAAGCGCTACGCAGAATTGGGCGACATGATTGTCATCTCCATTCAGACCGCCCAGCCCCGCAAAGCCGTGAAGAAGAAGGAAGTGCACCGCGCGGTCGTCGTCCGTCAGGCCAAGGCCTACCGCCGCAAGGACGGCTCCTACGTCCGCTTCGACGAGAATGCCGTCGTACTCATTGCAGGCACCGGCAAAGACCCGTTTGAACCCAAGGCGAGCCGTGTCTTCGGTCCCATCCCTCGCGAAGTAATCGAACGCGGATATCAGCGCATCGGCACGCTCGCGCCTGAGATAGTTTAAGCAGTAAATAGAACGTAGTACGTAGAAAACGCATATGAAATTAAAGAAAGGTGACGAAGTGTTGGTGATTGCAGGCAAGAACCGCGGCGAGAGCGGCACCATCGTTCGCGCGTTTCCCAAGGAGAATAGGGTGCTCATCGACGGCATCAATGTTGTGAAGCGTCACCGCCGCGCCACCCGCCAGGGAGGCAAGGGTCAAATCGTGGAGCAATCGATGCCGCTCCACGCTTCCAACGTCCAGCTGATGGACCCCAAGGACGGCAAGCCAACCCGCATCAAAATCGTTCGCACCAAAGACGGCGGTCGCGAGCGAGTCGCTGTCAAAAGCGGAGAGACATTGAAATAGTTGATAGTTATTAGAACGTAGAGAGTAGTTATGAATGCAAAAACAGCAACACACAACAAAATATTTCAGGCGCTCAAGGCCGACATGGGCTATACCAATGTCATGCAGACGCCGAAAATCCTCAAAATCGTCGTTTCGACAGGCGTCGGCAAGGTGAATAAGGACAAGAAGCGCATGGAGCTCATCGTGGGCCGCCTCGCGCGTATCACCGGTCAGGCTCCCGCTGTGCGCGGCGCCAAGAAAGCGGTCGCCAACTTCAAGTCGC
The DNA here is from genome assembly GCA_001781335.1 of Candidatus Kaiserbacteria bacterium RIFCSPHIGHO2_02_FULL_55_25. Taxonomy (GTDB): domain Bacteria; phylum Patescibacteriota; class Minisyncoccia; order Phycocordibacterales; family UBA2100; genus UBA10103. The sequence continues at coordinate 3,524 of MFLL01000002.1, forward strand.
GCATCGGAGACCTCGTCGGCTATCAGGTGACGCTTCGCGGCGCCCGTATGCAGGCATTTTTCGACAAGCTCATCCATGTGGTCTTGCCGCGTGTGAAGGACTTTCGCGGCATCCGCACGACCTCCATCGACGAGATGGGCAACATCTCAATCGGCATCAAGGAGCACATCGTGTTCCCCGAGACGTCCGACGAAGATTCCAAGGATATCTTCGGCCTCGCAATCACCATTACCACGACCGCAAAGAACAAGAAAGAGGCTGAGGCATACTTGCGCCACATCGGCGTGCCATTCCGCGCGTAGCGCAGGACGAGAACTGCTTCTCGTCCGGCAATGGCACGAGGCGGAGCGATGTTTTTGAGTAGCAAAAACCGCGAGCCCGGGGAGGAAGCACTTAGATTTTCTGAACGCGAAGCGCAATAGAAAATCTTAGTGACTTGACCCTTCCGTTTCAAGTAGCGAACTAAGAAAAAGATAAACGGCCGCCCATCGGGCGGCCGTTTCGTCAGGGTATCTTCGTCAGATATTCAGCGTATGAGGGAAGATGTCGGTATTGTGATGGGTTCAGCAAGCCTAGAGTAATCAAGAGTTCATCCTGCGCAGTTTCACGTTTTTTCCCCGAAAGTGAGTCGATTGTGTTGAACGCACGCTCGATGTTTCTGCAGGCTGATGTGAATTCAGACTTAAGTCCTGCCTCAAATCGCGCGAGTCTCCCCTTAAGTTCCTCATCCATATTGCTTGCGCGTGTCGTTGCAGTCTTGAGTAAGAGGCGATTCATCAGCCAGCCTGCGCTCCTGAATGATTTTGCGTAGCGTTCATATTCCGTAACAGGCACCTTGAATATTGCGCGGAGAAGTCGTTCCTCAGATTCCATACCATCGTCAAAATTCTCGAAGAAGGCTTGCTCGGCGGACGATATCATCTCCCCGTGGCAGTAGTCGATATACTCTTTCGGTTCAAATAACTCTTGTAACCTATGAAGATCATGAGGATTTTCTCCTGTCGATTTCAGTACATTGTATTTAGCGAGTTGAGTCGTGAATGCCCTGTTGGGGTCTTCGGCAATCACGAGATGTTCGGTCACGTTATGGAGTTGTTCGTGGCGGACGGTTCCTTCAGCTCCGGTAATGCCACCCCGTATCACCGAAAATGGCGTTCGGCGTATATGAAACCCGCGGGAGTCTGGCTTGTTTTTGGCGAACCAGTTTTCTTCAAGCGTGAGTACGATACCCCATGCATCTTCAGTGCGTACCGAGACGATATCCTCTGCCGATATACCGAATCCATAGCGATGTAAAGCAGTCACCATCTTTCCGATATCTGAACCGTATTCCAGAACCTGCGCATGCTTAGATAAAAGATTTCGCCCTAACGAATGTAATGTATGCAAAAGCTGGACATTGGGATTATTCATCAGCTCAATTTCTCGCTCAATGTAGCTCATCATCTCGTCGTCAATTCCTTGGGCCTCTTCGCTCTCTTGGTCGAGCGAATCAAGTCTTTCTCGGAGCGCCGCGTCTCTTTCTTGAAGCCCCCGATATTCTTTGTATGCCGCCTGACTGTCCGCTGGAAATCCTGCGAGAGTTCTGCCAAAAAGCTGCTGCATTCGTTCCTCGACCGGGTCTTCGGGCCTCAATTTCTCCGCGTCGGCGATAAAGCCGTTTATCGTAGCGACCTTATTTCGGAGCGCCTCCAATACTTTGTGTTCACGTGCCTCGCTCTGTTTCAGCACGGGCGTCTCTTTCATTCTCTCAGTATATCGTCAAAACAAACGGCTCACCTCGGTGAGCCGTTTCTGTTATGATGCGCTCGATGAACCCACGGGAATTCTGGAATCGGGAATATCAGACCAGCGAGCACCTCGCACTTTCGAGCGAGTCTTCCGACGACCTCGAAAAGTTCACGCGCTTTCTAGAGCGTGGCTACAAGCGGGAATTCCTCAATCCGTTTGCAAAAGTCGTGGACCTCGGCTGTGGCAACGGCCGCAATCTGATTTACCTTGCGCAAACTTTTGGCATGAAGGGGACAGGCTACGACATCTCCGACGTCGCTATCGAGGCGGCCCGCAAAGCCTCCGCCGGACTCCCTATTCAATACGAAGTCCGCTCCATTTCAGAGCCTCTGCCGCTTCCCGACGGCTCGCAAACATTTGTGCTCGATATGATGACCTCGCATTTCCTCAAGAAAGCCGAGCGCGAAGCACTGCGCGCGGAAATAGTACGCGTCTTGCGCCCCGGCGGTTGGCTCTTTTTCAAGTCATTCCTCGCTGACGAGGATTTGCATGCGGCGCGCCTTCTGCGCGAGCATCCGGCCGACGAAAAGGGGGCGTACATCCATCCGGCACTCGGGGTGTATGAATATGCGTGGACCGAGGATGCGGTGCATGAATTTTTCGACGGATACCTCGAACTGCACAAATTCAACAAATCGCACAAGCACATCAATAGGGGCAAAATAGGGGAGGAGCGCGCGTGGAAACGCCGCACCTTTTCGGCGTATCTGCAGAAGTTTTAACCCAAAAGCGTAGGCTGGGTCTTCTCGTACTCGAGTACTTCCGAGTCGCGTATCAACACCGTCTTGCTCGTCGTATAAGTAAGTCCTTTATTTGGTTGATTCTCGAACCCCAAATAAGTACAGGACACTCCTCGGTTCCTAGTTTCGTATATTGCGGGTTGTAGATCTGAATCAGAACTACCCAAAATGATTTGATCGAAAGTTTTATCGCAAGCGCAGGTTACCATATCGACGGCAATTTTGACGTCGACACCCTTTTCTTTAAAAACCAGAACCTTCTTTCCTTTCGGCCCATCTTCCATCTGACCGCGTACTCGGCCACTAAGCACAACTTCAAACCCTTGGTTTTCTAAATGTGTTTTGAGCAGGCGCTGCTCCTCGATAAGCTGTTTCGACTTTTCTTTACTATCGTCGTGCTCTTTTATACGCGCAAAGTAGACGAGGCGTCTGTTTATTTCGAACCCTTCGAGCACCTTATCCAAAAGCCCTTGAAAGTTGTACTCATGCCACACCGGTCGACTCTTGCCGGCGCTCAAAAAGACGCTCTTTATCTTGCCCTTGAAGTTCTCTCCGTCGATGAGAAGAATAGTCCCCATAGGGGGTATTCTAGCCTATTTTCCAATAGCAAACCCCAGCGGGCCTTGCGGCTGGCTGGGGCGTGTATATCCATACTCTACTCGGATACCATGAGGTGTCAATGAAGGATTGGGGATGAGGAACCGTCGGACTTTCTGCCGAAATCAAGTTCTCCTCGTTCAATAAAATCTCGCATGAGTTGGTTCATAATCGCAGAGAAAGGGATTCCCCATTTCTTTGCCAACTTTTGTACAGCTTCTTTGCGCTTCTTGTCGGTCTTGAACATGACGGTTGTTTTCATATACCAAAGTATATATCCTGGTATAACTTCGTCAAGCCCCCTTTCTGTTCTAAGGTTAAACCTCCGGAGACACATATAAAAAACGGGCGCCACACGGCGTCCGTTTAGCGATCACCGCTAATTAGTGCAGGTTCTATTCTGCCAACCATTTGGCAATCGTTTGACGAGTCAGACCGACCATTGCGCCTGCGGCCGATACGTTTCCCTGCGCCGCCTCGACTGCCGCCCGCGCAACATCTGCACGGATTTCGGCAAAGGTTCTGAACTTGCCCGCTTTGTCGTACAGAGCAACTGATGGTCCTTGCGCGAAGTCTTGCAGGTCAACACTGATGCGGACAATCGCCCCGTCCCGCTGGACTGAAACGGGCGGTATTCTAATTTCAGCTGTTTTCATCAGAGTTCTCCTTGGCTGGTCGGCATGAAAACACGTAACATAAGATAAAGCAACCTGATTGACTTTGGCGGGCGGTTCGCGTATATTTCCTGTGCCTCGTAGGGGGCCTTGTTTTTTGTCGGCCGAGGATAGCGAGAGAAATGAAAGTGCTTGCACTTACATTTCCGAGCGCCACAGGTCGCGAAGGCTGTTTCAGCCTTCGCCCACAGGATGGAAGAATAGGGTCACGCGATGAAGCTTCTGTAAGTCGGCTGCGCAAGCGCCGGATGCAAGGGCTTCTAAGCTACTCTCTTGGGGCGCAGACTATTTAAATTGTCATGGCCAAGAAATCAATGATAATCAAGGCAAACCGCCCCCCGAAGTTCAAATCTCGGGTTGTTCGTCGTTGCTTCAAGTGCGGTCGTCCGCGCGGCTTTATGCGCGATTTCAATCTTTGCCGTATCTGCTTCCGCGAGGAGGCACTCGAAGGAAATATTCCGGGCATCAAGAAATCTTCCTGGTAGCTGTATTGTCTTTCACTACTAGCTACGTACTAACAACTACCAACTACTCCTATGATTACAGACCCAGTCGGAGACCTCATCATTCGCCTCACCAATGCCGGTGCTGTTAAGCACGCGACTGTTTCCATACCGTTCTCCAATCTCAAACTCGCCATCGCCGAGAAGCTCAAAGACGCGGGCTATGTCACGGGTGTCGACAAGAAGGGAAAGAAGGTCAAGAAGACGCTTGAAGTGACTCTCAAATACAACGCCGACGGCTCGCCGTTCATCGAGGGCGTGAAGCGCGTCTCCAAGCCGGGTCGCCGCATGTACAAGAGTGTTCACGAAATCACGCGCGTGCGCTACGGCCACGGCTCGCTCATTCTCTCGACTCCGCAGGGCATAAAGACCGACAAGGAGGCTCGCAAGGAGAAAGTCGGTGGCGAAGCGATGTTTGAGATCTGGTAGTTCGTCACCAAATATAATATGTCACGCACAGGAAAACTTCCTATAAAAATCCCCGCCGGCACAGATGTGACCGTCGCTCCGGGCGAAATCATCGTCAAGGGCAAAGGCGGTACGCTCAAGCGTGCTACTCATCCTGCCGTCACCATCACCGTCAAAGATGGCGAGGCGCTCGTCACTCCGTCCAACAACACCCGTGTCGCACGCGCTCTCTGGGGCACGTACGCCGCGCACATCCGCAACATGGTCGCGGGCGTCAATACACCGTTCGTCAAGAAATTGCAGGTGGAGGGCATCGGATACCGCTGTGAGCTTAGCGGCAAACAGCTCAAACTTTCCGTCGGCTTCTCGCACCCCGTTCTCGTACAAATTCCGGAAGGTCTCACGGTCGCGGTGGAAAAGAACGTTGTCACCGTTTCGGGCGCAGACAAAGAACAGGTCGGTGAATTCGCCGCATCGGTGCGCGCGGTGAAGAAGCCCGAGCCGTACAAGGGCAAGGGCATTCGTTACGAAGGCGAGGTCGTCCGTCAGAAGGCAGGCAAGAAAGTCGCAGGCGCAACAGCATAATCTTATATGTCACTCTCACTCAAACAACAGAAACGGGACCGCCGCCACCGCCGAGTGCGCGCCAAGGTTATCGGTAGCGCCGCACGTCCGCGCCTGTGCATCTACAAATCCAACACGCGCCTCACTGCGCAGATAATCAACGATGAAGCCGGCAACACGCTGGCGGCGGTTTCTTCCGCCGACGAGAAGGGCAAGACGCCGCGTGAGCGCGCAGAACAGGCCGCCACAACACTCGCCAAGCGCGCCAAAGATGCGGGTATCAAAGCGGTTGTCTTCGACCGCGGCGGCTTCCAGTACGTCGGCACCGTGAAAGCCTTTGCAGATGCCGCCCGTGCCGCGGGATTAGAATTTTAAACTGTGTAACTATTAATTTGTATGATGACTGAAAACACAGACGAAAATGTCGTAGCGGCCGAGACCCCGGTTGCTGTAGCAGCACCGGTAGCGGAGACAAAAGTCGGCGAACGACGCCCGTTTGGCGGACGCGACAGTCGCGACCGCCGTGGAGGCGGAAGTCGCCCGCCCCGCCGTGGGGGTCCGCGCGACGAGCGCCGCTCCGAGTTTGCACAAAAGATGATCGGTATCCGCCGCGTGGCACGTGTCATGGCCGGTGGTCGCCGTTTTAATTTCTCGGCGGCACTCGTGCTCGGCGACAAGAAGGGCCGCGTCGGCGTGGGTGTGGGCAAAGCTGCCGACACCCAGCTCGCTATTGAGAAGGCGACCCGCGCCGCGAAGCGCGCGATGATTCAGCTCGACCTCACCAAGACCCGCTCCATCCCGCACAACGTCGAGGCGAAATTCTGCGCATCCGTCGTGGAAATCCGCCCGTCTCCGGGCCGCGGACTCGTGGCAGGCTCTTCGGTACGCGCCGTCTTGGAGCTCGCCGGTGTGAGCGACGTCACTGCAAAGCTCCTCTCGCGTTCCAAGAACCCCATCAACAACGCACGCGCCGCCGTAGAGGCATTGCGCCAAGTTGCGGCGAAATCCGGAAAAGGCGGACCTTCTCTCGGAGGAAAATAATATTGTCTTTCACTACCAACTACGCACTAACAACTATCCACTACTCCTATGGCATCACTCAACGCACTCAAACGGACAGGGAAGCGCCCGTACCGCCGTGTCGGTCGCGGTCAGTCTTCTACTCGTGGCAAGCAGTCGGGTCGCGGTGGCAAGGGCCAGACGGCGCGCGCAGGCAACAAGCGCCGACCGGAAATGCGCGACATCATCAAGAAGCTCCCGAAGCGCCGCGGATACGGCAAGAACCGCGGTCGCACGTTCAACCCAGACCGCGTACAACCGCTCGCGCTCTCACTCACCCGCATCGACAAGGCATTTCAGAATGGTGCGGAAATAACTCCGGCGACACTGCTCGCGCAGGGTCTCATGGGCCGCGGGCGCTGGCAGGTCAAGATAATCGGCGGGACCACGGAAAAGAAGTTCACCGTCAAAGGATGCACCGTATCGGCTTCGGCTACCTCGGTCATCGAGAAAGCAGGCGGAAGCGTTGCTCCGCTCGTCGTTGTCGAGAAGGCCAAGAAAGCAAAAGTTGGGAAGCCCGCAAAAGCCGGGAAGAAGTCCGAATAGAATCTATGTTTGAAACATTTCTTCGCAAAGTAAAGCTCGTCTTTGAAGACGGAGCACTGCGCTCGCGCATCCTCTTCGTGTTGGGCGCGCTCGTTGTGTTCCGCCTGCTTGCGGCAATCCCGATTCCGGGCATCAACGCGGCGTCGCTCGAGTCGTACCTCAACAGCAACCAGTTCCTCGGCCTCCTGAACATCTTTTCCGGCGGCGGGTTCTCCAATCTTTCCATCGTCATGCTCGGCGTCGGTCCGTACATTACTGCAAGCATCGTCATGCAGCTCATGACCGTCCTCATCCCGAAGCTCAAAGAGATGTATCAGGAAGAGGGTGACGCGGGCCGCATGCGCTTCGCGCAGTACTCGCGCTACCTCACCGTGCCGCTCGCGTTCGTTCAGGCGTTCGGCTTCCTCCTGCTTCTACAGCAAAACGGCGTCGTACCGGGGCTCACACTCTTCGGGCTCATGACCAATGTCACCGTCATCGCCGCCGGCTCGATACTACTCATGTGGATTGGCGAGCTCATCTCGGAATTCGGCGTGGGCAACGGCATCTCTCTCATGATTTTCGCCGGCATTGTGGCAAGCGTCCCGCAACAGATTGCGCAGGGCGTGTTCAGCTTCGATATCTCACAACTCCCCGCATATCTCGGATTCATCGCGGCCGGAGTCGTCATCATGGCGGGGGTCGTGTTTATCACCGAGGCGGAACGCCCGATACCGGTCACCTACGCGCGCCGCGTGCGCGGCAACAAGGTGCTCGGCGGCATCTCCACCTACCTGCCGCTTCGCGTGAATCAGGCGGGAGTCATGCCGATAATCTTCGCGCTCTCGTTCTTACTCTTCCCGCAGATGATAGCGACATTCCTTTCGGGCATTTCCATTTCGTGGTTGGCCGCAGGTGCTTCGGCGGTCGTCGCGGCACTCGCCAATCAGTGGGTGTACGGCGGCCTGTACTTCGTGCTCGTCGTTGTCTTCACGTACTTCTATACGGCCATCACCTTTGAGCCGCACCAAATCGCAAAGAACCTGCAGAAAAACGGCGCGTTCGTTCCGGGAGTCCGCCCAGGCGGGACGACCGCTGATTACCTCGGCAACATCATCACGCGCATCACGCTCGTGGGCGCCCTTTTCTTGGGACTTCTCGCTGTTCTGCCGATTATTCTCCAGGGCATTACGGGCATTACCGCCATCACCATCGGCGGCACCGCACTCCTCATCGTCGTATCAGTAGTTCTCGACCTTGTGAAGAAGATAGACGCCCAAACCTCGATACGCGAGTACTAAAGTATTGCCCGACCGCGTAGTCTCCTTTTGGTATCATCCTTGTAATCCCAATACTTAGGTTTTGGACTAAGTATTGGGATTTGACTCTTGGCCCAAGTACGGACTTACGAAGTCCTTAAATCTCGCGCTACCTCACATGAGATTCTCCGCCATTTCTGACGGAGCCGCGGGAAAATCCCGAATGTATTCACAGTGTATACCACGTCAGATAAAGCGCAAATGAAGCCGCGCACAACAAATCTACACCCCTAAATGTTTTCCGCCCGCTCTTTCGAGCGGGCGGCAGGTCGAAGCCGTTTGTGCATATAGTATAGACCAGCGTTTGAAAATATACAATGAAGAGCGGGTGCGCAAAAATACGGCTCTAATCCTCGGCGGCACGGCACTCCTCATTGTTGTCGCCGTCGCGCTCGACTTGGTGAAGAAGATAGACGCCCAGACCTCCATCCGCGAATATTAGGTTTTCAGAAAGTTGGCGTATCCCTTGGAGTTGTGTTAGACATACGGCATCCGCATCCCTGTGGACGCGGGTTTAGAGGTGCTGTGCACCAGAGAAGGAGCTCTTTATGTCTAGGATAGCCATCGCGGTGTCCCAGGAGGGCGAACCGTTCGTGACCGGTGAGCAAATGTTGTCCGTCAAGAACGCCTACCATCAAATGCTCTTCCTGCTTGGCGACCTGAGCAGCGCGGTGAAGTTGTTCCGCGTTTCATTCACGCGGGTCGAACAGACTACGTCGTTTGGGCCCGATATTCAGGTCTTCTTCGTGGATCCGCTCGGTAACGAATGCTCGCATTCGACCGGGTACCAGCAAATCGGAACCAGATCACCAAGGCCGTCGGCTGACGAGATAGCCGGGCATCTCTGTTCGGAAAACTGTCTGCCGCGATATATCCGCGAACATCTTGCTCGCGGAGTACTGAAGCTGGCGAGTATTAATGCGTCGTTCAAGCGTCTGGCCAAACGTGAGGGATTCCGACTTGAGTTCGTGCAGATGAATCCCGCATGCGGCAAGCTCGCACACTACTTCGTAGCTGATTCACGCGAGGCGGCTCTGAAGCACGTCGCGGAGTATCTGCAGATCCCGTACCCGATGACCACGCAAGCATTCTACGAGCACGGATGTGCTGCGGTGTTCGCGAACTTCACGACGCAGATTTATCCGCTCGTGAAGAAGTAAGATCTAAGCAATTACATAGACACCCGACGGGAGCGCCCTGCAACCGTCGGGCGCTTCTTTTTAAGAAAATGGGGTCGGGTACCATTTTCGGCCGGTATTGACGTCATTCAACCGTTGTATATACTTCGGTTATATGAAAACAGTCATTAGTGTCAAAGTGGATAAGGATGTGCATGACAGGGCGCGCAAGGTCGCCAAGAAAATCGGCGTGCCGCTCTCAATGGTCGTCAATCAAGGGCTCAGGCGCTTCGCAAAGACAGGACGGATCGAATTTGGCACGTAATAAGAGGGGCTTTTTTCATTTGCAGGACGTGATACATTTCTCCCAATGTCTTCCAAGAAGCAAGTCGTCGTTATTGCCGGCCCGTCGGGGAGCGGCAAGAACGCTATCATCGGTGAGATACTCAAGCGCTATCCAAATTGCGAACGGCTCGTGACCGCGACGACGCGCAAGATGCGGCCGGGCGAAGTGGACGGCATCGACTACCACTTCTTCTCGATGGAGCGATTTGATGCGGAAATGAGCAACGGCAACATTCCCGAGCACCGGTTTGTGCCGTCGCTCGAAACCTACTACGGCATTTACATTCCCGACTTGGAGCGTCGGCTCGAAGAAGGGCACATCGTCTTCGCGCAGGTGGATATCGAAGGCGCTCAGCTTCTCAAAAAGCGCTACCGCGCGACGAGTATATTCATCATGCCGGAGAGTATCGAGCAATTCCGCGGACGGCTCCGCGCGCGCAATCCGGAGTGGTCGCAAAAAGAGTTTGATGCACGTATGAAAATCACCGAAGACGAGTTGCGCACGCACGCGCCGCAATATGACTACCGCGTCATCAACGCCGACGGCTCGCTCCACGAGACGGTCAGCCGCGTGATAGAAATTCTCCGCAAAGAGGGGTATAGTCTGTAAGACGTTATAATCGCGCGAATCGTTCTAGCTGTTCTAAATGCTCGAAGATACGATACGATTACAACACTTAGAACAATTACAACATCTACAACATGAACCCTCTCACGCTTCTCTTCTTCGGTTCGCAGGGCGCCGGCAAGGGCACACAGGTGCAGATGCTTATCGATTACCTGAAAGCGCACACGAAGAACGACGTCATCCGTATCGATATGGGCAACGAGTTGCGCGCACTGCGCGATACCGGCACGTATGCGGGCAGGCTTACGGGAGAGGTGATAGACGCGGGTCATCGTATGCCGGATTTCATGCCTGTCTATTTGCAGACGAAGAAGCTGGTAGACAACTTCACCGGAGACCAACACATCATCGCCGACGGCCTCGCCCGCGGGGCCGATCAGACGAGGGGGTTCGACGATATGATGCAATTTTTCAAGCGCGATAATTTTCAGATAATTAACCTCGTGATTTCGGATGATTCCGCCGTCAAACGCTTGCTTTTGCGGGCGCGTAACGATGACACAGAAGAGGCGATACGACGCCGGCTCGCGTGGACCAAGACCGACGTCCTGCCGCAAGTCGAGTTGCTCAAGGGTCGCGGCCGCGTCGTTCACGAGATTGACGGCGAGCCCGGTGTCGAGACTATTCACAAGAGTATTCTCGCAGCGCTCAAGCTCACATGATCGCAAAGACACAGGAGGAAATAGCGATTCTGCGCGAAGGCGGCAAACGCCTCGCGCGGCATGTCCGTATTTTGAGCGAGATGGTGAAGCCGGGGCTGATAGCGCGTGAACTCGAATACAAGGCGCGGGAATTGGTAAAGGCAGACGGTGACGAACTCGCATTCCACGGACACAGAGAGCGCAAAACCGATGTGCCGTACCCTTCGGGACTTTGTCTCTCCATCAACGATGTCATTGTGCATTCACCGGCGAGCGAAAACAGCGCCGTAATCGAAGAGGGGGATGTCGTCTGTCTCGATTTTGGCCTCATCCACAGAGGTCTCTATACCGACCATGCGGTCACCGTGATTGCAGGCAAGCCGCAAAGCGCGGACGACGCGCGCCTCGTGCGCGGGGTCTTTGAAGCGCTTGCGCTCGGTATCGCCCAAGCGAAGGTAGGCAAGACGACGGGAGATATCGGTCACGCAGTGGAGCGCTACGCCAAGAAGCATGGCTTCGGCTACCCCAAAAATCTTTCCGGCCACGGTGTCGGCAAGAAAATCCACGAAGAACCGCATGTGCCAAATTTCGGCGCGCCCGGTTCGGGAGAGAAGCTCGTCGAAGGCCTTGTCATCGCCATTGAGCCGATGTTTACGCTCGGAAGCGGCGAGCTGTATATCGACAAAGACGGGCACTCCTACCGCACCAAAGACGGCTCACGCACCGCGCACGCCGAGCATACGATTATTGTGACAAAAAACGGGCCGGAGATTATCACGAAAGAATAACTATGAATGTTCTTCTCGTCGGGAGCGGGGGACGGGAGCATGCGCTTGCGTGGAAGCTCAAACAATCACCGCGTATCGGGAAGCTCTACATCGCTCCGGGGAACGGCGGAACGTCGCAGTGCGGTGAAAATGTGGATATGGCCGCCACCGATGTCGAAAAACTCCTCGCGTTTGCACAAGAAAAAGAAATCGCACTCACCGTCGTCGGCCCCGAGAATTCGCTCGACCTCGGTATCGTCGACGCGTTCAGGGCGGCAGGGCTCAAGATATTCGGCCCCACAAAAGCGGCGGCGCAAACAGAATCATCAAAAGTCTTTGCGAAGAATTTGATGGAAAAGGCCGGTGTTCCGACCGCGCAATTCAAGACGTTTTCCGATGAGCCGTCGGCTGTCGCATATGTCCGCGAGCGCGGAGCACCTATCGTCGTCAAAGACAGTGCGCTCGTATTCGGCAAGGGGGTAACCATCTGCCGGAGTGTGCAAGAGGCCGAAGATGCGCTTCACGATATTTTTTCGCACCAAGGCAAGGAGGTGGTAATAGAAGATTTTCTCGAAGGGCCGGAAGTGTCTATCCATGCTGTGTGTGCCGGTAGCGATTTCGTGCTATTACCCGCCTCGCAAGACCACAAACGCGTCGGAGAAGGCGACACGGGCAAGATGACGGGCGGCATCGGCGCGATATACCCACTCCCGTTCATGACGCAGAAGCTGATGGATGAAATAGGGGAAACGATAGTGCGACCTATACTTCAGGTGCTCGCGGATGCGGGCACACCGTTCTCCGGTCTTTTGTATCCGGGACTCATTCTCACAAAATCGGGACCCAAAGTGCTTGAGTTCAACTCGCGCTTCGGTGACCCCGAGTGCGAGCTCTATATGCGTATTTTGCAGGACGACATTCTCACCATCCTCGAGGCGTCGGCAAGCGGCGACCTGCGCGGCCTCTCCGTGGTCTGCGGACAAATGGGATGCGTGAACCTTATCCTCTGTTCCGACGGCTATCCCGATGAGTATAAGAAAGGTTTGCCTATAACGGGCATTGAAGAAGCGGAAAAAATCGACGGTGTCGTTGTGTTCCACGCCGGCACTACCGTGAAAAACGGGCAACTCGTCACCAACGGCGGTAGGGTGTTTGGCGTAACGGCGGTCGGCGACACGCTCAAAGAGGCGCTCGAAACCGCCTACGAAGCCGCTGACAAAATCGAATTCGAGGGCAAATACTACCGTCGCGACATCGGTGCCAAGGCACTCGAATAAAAGCAAAAGGAGCCGGCTTACACGCGGCTCCTTTTTTCTTGCTTCTGGCGCCTCATTTTGCGCTCGTATTGAATCTTTTTGCGCCGCTTTCCGATAACGGTGAACACCAGATGACGGATTTCATCATCGTCTGTGTATCGTTTGATGACGATGACCACGACATTTTTATATGCCGGATATTTGCGGCGATATTCGGCGGCACCGGTGTCGGACGATTTAATCTGTACCGGTATGAGCCCGACGTCCGTGTCGATTGTCATATCCACGCCGTTCAAGTCGGCCAGCGGACCTGCCATTGCCGCCCCTTTGAACCATCTCGGTTTCTTTGCGTGTTCTTCGCTCAGAGCGTTTAGCGTTCTGTTCTCGGTCGCGAGACCGAGTACCATTTGCGAAAATGCCATGGCCCAGTCTCCTCTGTCCAGCGCAACAGTAACACGCGAGGGTGAATTCGTACAAGTGATATACTTTCCGCATGCCTCCATCAGCGATGGAGAAGCCGCGCGTGGCGGCTTCTGACCCCAACAGAAATAACGGGCGCAGGCAATCAGGATTTTGTTGAACAAAATATGCCCACTAACGCCCTAGGAAGCCGTTTGGAAAATGCGCGCCCTATTTCTAACGGGGCAGGTAAATTCAAATCTCCCGAGGAGGAATTGGCCTATTTGCGCGAACGCGTAGCCCAAAAGGAGCGCGAACTCGAGGTGCCGGTCAACAAATTCGAGAGCGACCGCATCGCCAAGAAGGAAATTGCGGCGTATGGAGATGTTCCCGCGGCAAAAGTGCTTCACGAGACGGTCGTCATGCCCGAGCACGAGACGGTGCGGCATCTCCTCAAGCTTGAACCGGAAGCGCACGATAAGCAGCTCGACGGTCTGTTGGAAATAGTCTCCCAGCGCGGTATTCGTAACGCACTCTCCGTCGTGGCGCGCATGAAAAATCCGCACCTTGAGGACGATTTCCACCGTGCACTCGTGCGCTACGTCGCCGAGGGCCTGCCGCAAAAAGGTTTGCCGGTGCCGGAAAAAGTGAAGCATGCACTTGAGCTCGTGCTCTTCGAGATACAGCCGCAGGCGCACGGGGAGGGGACCAAAGAAGAGGCGAGACAGGTGAAGCTCGAGCAGCTGCTCAGCTCGTCCGAACAGCTCTATGCGGGGCTCTCCGGACTGGCGGAGCACGGCGAAGGGTTTTCGCTTGAGATTGCAGTGCCGGAGGGTTCGGAAGAAGCGACACTCTACCTCGCGATACCGCGCGTAAAGAAGACGCTCGCGGAGAGACTCATCTCGTCCGTTTTCCCCAACGCGCGTATTTCGGAGAGTCGCGGCGACTACAACATTTTCAATTTCAACGGCCACCATGCGGGGGCGTATGCGACATTCGCCAATCACCCCGCGTTCCCGCTCAAGACGCCGGACATGTTTGAGCACGACCCGATGAATGTACTACTCGCTTCATTCGCGAAGCTCGCGAAGCACGGCGAAGGCGCCGCGATACAAATCACCGTTTCTTCCGAGGGTGACCGGTACAACCATCACTACAAAAAGATGATTCGCGAGATTGAGAAAGGGAAACCCTTGAGACAGGCGCTCAAGGTCGCCGAGACACAGCTCGGAGAAGCGCTCCATGATGTCGCCAAGCAATTGTTTTCGCCGAAGGCGCACGGAGAGGACAAGGAGCGGGAATTCAAGCGGGGAGGCGACCAATTGGCGACCGAAGAAATCGGCCGCAAGGTAAAGACGCGCATTTTGCCCGCAAGCATCCGGCTTGTGACCTCGGCACCCGACCAAAGGCGGGCGGAAGAGCTCTTGAGCAATCTCATCGCGCCATTCAGCCAGTACGACAACGCCAAGGGCAATCATCTCGTCTTCAAACACGTCGGCAGTTGGAGCATCACGAAATTCCTGCGCGATTTCACGTATCGTTCATTCGACTCGTCTATCGCGATGCCGCTTTCGCTCGGCGAAATTACTTCGCTGTATCACTTCACGGCGGAGCGCGTGACGACGTCGCGCGAACTCAAGCGTTCGTTTGCAAAGCAGGCGCCGGCCCCTGTCGAGATAGGAGGTGAAGGCATCACAATCGGCATCAATAAGTACGGCGCCGACGAGACGCCGGTGCATTTCGGCGCGGCAGACCGCTTGCGCCACTGCTACGTCATCGGGCAGACGGGCACCGGCAAAACAGGGCTCATCAAGAACATGATTATTCAGGACATCAAAAACGGCGAGGGGGTCGCCTTTATCGACCCGCACGGCAACGACATCGAAGACGTGCTGGCGAGCATTCCGCCGGAGCGTGCCAAAGACGTGATTTACTTTGACCCCGCATACACCGACTCGCCGATGGGCCTCAACATGCTTGAGTACGACCGCTCGAAGCCGGAGATGAAGACGTTTGTCATCGACGAGGTGTACGGCATCTTCCGCAAACTGTATTCGGACATTCCCGAGGCGTTCGGCCCGATGTTCGAGCAGTACTACAGGAACGCGGTACAGCTCGTTATCGAAGACCCCGATACGGGAAGCACGTTCGTCGAAATCCCGCGGGTCTTCGCCGATACGCCATTCCGCAACATGAAGCTCTCTCACTGCCGGAATCCGATCGTGGTTCAGTTTTGGAGAAAAATCGCCGAGGCCGCCGGTGGCGAGGCGTCGCTTGAAAATATCGTGCCGTACATTTCGGCCAAATTCGACGTCTTTCTCTCCAACGACATCATGCGCCCCATCGTGTCGCAGGAGAAATCGGCATTCAACTTCAGCGATATCATGAACACCAAGAAGATATTTATCGCCAACCTCTCGAAGGGCAAGCTCGGCGAACGCAACACGGCACTTCTCGGTCTCATTTTGGTTTCCAAATTCCTGCAGGCTGCGTTTTCGCGCACCGACGCGCGCGCCGAGTACCCCGTGTACTATCTGTATATCGACGAATTTCAGAATTTCGCGACACCAAGTATCGCGACGATTCTCTCCGAGGCGCGAAAATACAAACTTTCTCTCACGATAGCGCACCAGTTCATCGCACAGCTTGACGAAGACATCCGCGACGCCGTCATTGGCAACGTCGGCACCAAGATATCGATGCGCATCGGTACGACCGACGCCGAATTTCTCGAAAAACAGTTCGCGCCGACGTTCAATGCGCAGGACCTCGAGAATCTTCCGAACAGGAATGCGGTCGCGGCACTCCTGGTGAACGGCACACCCGCGCGGCCTTTCACGCTCGAGACCATGAACCTGCCGCACTTCGATTATTCGACCATAGACGCGCTCAAGCGGCTCTCATACAAAACGTACGGCAAGAACCGCGAAGAGGTGGAGGCCGAAATCCGCCGCAAGTTCGGGCAAGGGCAAGAGCCGGCAAAGCTAGACATTCCGTCGTCTTTGTATCAATAATGTAGATATATGAAGCACCGAGCTGTCGCATTCGCCACGGGAGCAGTATTCACACTGATGCCATTTGCCGCATCCGCGGTATCTGTTGCGGATATGGAGACACAGCTCATGCACATACTTGGACAGATTGCGGCTCTCCAAGCTGAGAAAAGCGGAAGCGCCGTCGCCTGTGCGCTTGTCGCGAGTAAGTCGTCGGTCGCGGTGGGTGAGCCGTTCTCTCTGATATGGAATTCTTTCGGTGCAAAGGACCCCGCCGACGGAGGGGAGTTGAGCCAATGGGCACGTGGCGGCATTTCGACCTTGCGCTTGGACAAACCGGGCAACTACAAATACACATTTACGTTCAACGGAGTTTCGGGCGGCCGAACGGACTGCTCGACCACGATTTCGATTCACGCCGCGCGCTAACATCTCGAATAGACGCAGTATGATATAGTGCATGCAGGTTCGATTTACGACACATGCGCTCCGGAAGTTTGCGATATTGAGAAGGCACGGCTTTTCGGTGGCTAAACGGCAGGTTGTTCAGGCTGTGGAAAAGCCCGACCGAATGGACTATAGTCGGTTGCCGCTCTTGATTGCACAAGTTGGCTTCGATAAAAGACGAGTCTTGCGCATAGTGTACAAAGTTGAGGGAGACACAAAAGTCGTCATCACGTTTTATCCAGGTAAAAGATCGCAGTATGAAAAAGAAAACTAACACAAAAATCTCATACGACTCCGATGCGGACGTTTTGAGCATGGAAAGCGCAGGGAACACGGTCATTGATCACGCCGAAGAAATGGGAAATCTCGTCGTGCATTTCAGCAAAAAGAACAGACCGGTGCTCGTTGAGATACTTGAAGCTTCGCGGCTCTTCAAAGATCAGCCGAAGTCTTTGCGAACGACAATCCGCGAGACTTTCGTTGCCGCCTGACGGATTTAGGAAAGCGTGCTACATTGTCGCTCATGAAAGAACATCCCAAGAAAGAGCGTACGCTCGTCATTATTAAGCCCGATGGTATTCAGCGCGCGCTCATCGGCGAAATCATGGGTCGCTATGAACGCCTCGGTCTCAAGCTCGTTGGTCTCAAGATGACGGTACCGAGCGCCGAACAGGTAGAAGGGCACTACACGCTGGACCCAGAGTGGCGCCGCGTCACGGGCGAGAAGACCATCAACAACTACAAGTCGCGCGGCCTCACGCCACCGTCCGAGGACCCGCTCGAAATTACCGCCAAAATCCTCAAGAACCTCAAGAAGTACCTCACTGCCGGCCCCGTCATCTGTATGGTGTGGGAAGGTGCACACGCCGTAGAGCTCGTCCGCAAGGTAACAGGCGGCACGGAGCCGCGCGGTGCCGCTGTGGGCACGATTCGGGGTGATTTCGTGGTGGATTCGTACATCATGTCCGATGCCGATGACCGCGCCGTGCGCAATCTCATCCATGGCTCCGGCTCTATAGAAGAAGCCAACATGGAAATCCCGCATTGGTTCAAAAAAGACGAGCTTATTGACTACAAAGTGACACACGAAGACATCATCTACGCCAAAGAACTAGAAGGTATTCTCTAGTGTTTCTTTTTCACCGTTGCTTTTATTGGTGCGGTGGTATACTAAATTCAGCGGCAGGTACGAAAACCTGCTGGTGCGAATAAGGGCAGACCGAATCACTGTATTCCAATGAGAACCGTTCACGGATTTCAGCGGAACACATGTTGAGGTTTCCCACCTGGCTCCAATACCAGGCTCACCGTACCTCCGCTTCCAAGTGTCCCACCATCAAGGTGGGATGTTTGGTTTCAGTGATAACCAAAGTTGGCGCCTGCCTGCCGAAGCCTCGGCGCAGGCAGGGATTTTTTGCGTTAGAATGACGCGATGCGGCAACGGCTTCTGTTCTTACAACTCTTCGTACTCTGCGCTTTGTGGGTCGCGCAGACGTTGGGGATATATTTCTTTGCACGCACGCCCAACAATGCTTTTTTCTCTCCGTCGCATTTTCTCGGCGGTATGTGGGCGGCCGCCTTCGGGGCGTGGGCATTCGGCTACGTCGGAAAACACCTTTCCTTTTCGGGATATTTGCTCGTCGCGCTCGCGTTTGGAGTTGCGTGGGAAATCTACGAAGTAGTCGCACAGCTTATCTCGCCGGATTCGCTCGCGTATGCAATCGATACGATTGCGGACCTGATGTTTGATGTTCTCGGCGGCTACTGTACCGCGTTACTCGTGCGCAAATTGACCGCATGACTTCGACACTGACATTTTGCGGCGGGGCGGGAACGGTGACGGGCGCGAATTTTCTGCTCGACACCCATTCGACGAGCTCAGGGCAAGCTGGCACGAAATTGCTGATTGACTGCGGCACGCTCGAGGCGGCTGACTCCGTCACCGCACTTGGATTTTCTAATGCGGAAGCACCCGCTAAGAAAATCTCGGCGCAGGAGCATGGGTGCGACACGGTGAACTCGGCGCCGTTTCCTTATGACGTGAAAGAAATCAGCGCGCTTCTGGTGACGCATGCGCATCAGGACCACATCGGACGCATTCCGCGTCTCGTACGTGATGGCTTTTCAGGCGCTATTCACTCGACCGCGGCGACAAAAGACTTGGCCGCCGTTATGTTTGATGATGCGCTCGGCGTCATGCAGGAGCATGCGGAGAAATTCGGTTGCGAAATGTTATACGGGGCGGCCGACGTGGAACGGGCGTTGTCGCTCTGGGCAGGACACGACTACCACGAACCGTTCCCGCTCGACGACGTATCGGTTGAACTGCTTGATGCAGGGCACATCCTCGGTTCGGCGATGGTTCGGCTCACGCGCGCAGGAAAGAACATTATCTTCAGCGGCGATTTGGGCAATACGCCTGAGCCGTTGTTGCGCGACTGTGAGTCGCCCGCGGGTGCGGACTATATCGTGATGGAAAGTGTGTACGGCGACAGGGTGCACGAAGGCCGGAGTGAGCGGAAGGAGGTGTTACGGGCCGCCGTAGAGGAAGTGCGCAATCGCGGTGGAGTACTCCTGATACCGTCGTTTTCCATCGAGCGTACGCAAATACTGCTTTTTGAGCTCAACGATATGGTGGAAGACGGCTCGATGCAGGCCATTCCGGTCTACCTCGATGCGCCACTTGCTTCGCGTGTGACGCAAGTCTTCAGGAAATATTCCGGGCTATTCAACCCGGCTGTACGCGAACATTTTTCCCGGGGTGATGACCCGTTCTCGTTCCCGGGGCTGAAAGTCGTGCAGACGACCGACGGGTCGCATACTATTCGTCGCGCTCCCGACCCGAAAGTCATCATCGCGGGCGCCGGCATGTCGGGCGGCGGACGCGTCCGCGCGCACGAGAAGTATTATCTCGGGGAGAAGCGCACAACACTGCTTTTCGTCGGGTATCAGGCCTCCGGCACCCTCGGCCGGAGACTGCAGGAGGGGGAGAAGAGGGTGATGATAGACAAGGAGCACGTCAAAGTGCGCGCGCAGGTCTCCGCGCTGACCGGATATTCCGGACATGCCGACCGCGACCAGCTTTTGAACTACATTGAACAGGCGGGCCCCTCGCTCAAGAAAGTGTTCATCACGATGGGCGAGCCGCGTGCCTCACTTTTTCTCGCGCAACGCGCACGCGACTTCCTCGGCGTCGACGCCGTGGTGCCGCAGCAGGGAGAGTCGTGCGAGATAGAATTTTGAGTAGTGTATAATTACTCCGACATGGCGAAACGCATACTGCACCCAAATCACACGGCAGTGCCGCTCAATTTTTGCCGGCTTCCCGACGGCTACGGAGTCGTGAAAATCTGCGTTTCGGGCTCCGCAGATACAAAATATTCCGGCCTCGATTCGTTTGAAAGGGCAAAAGAACTCGGGCGCGAGATTGCCAAGCACGGTGCCATCATCACGACCGGCGCCACGACGGGCTTCCCGATGTACTCGGCGATGGGTGTCAAAGACGAGTGCGGTTTTTCCATCGGTTTTTCTCCTGCGGCGAACGAGGGTGAGCACATCGAGACATATAAGCTGCCGCTCGATTACATGGACGTCGTCGTTTACACCGGGTTCGGATACTCGGGGCGCGATTTGCTTCTTGTGCGTTCGTCCGACGCCGTCATCATCGGTCCCGGTCGCATCGGCACACTCAACGAATTTTCGGTCGCCTTCGAAGACAGGAAGCCGACGGGTATTTTGGAAGGAAGTTGGGAGACCGATGAAATTCTTAAACATGTCATTGACGCCGCGCATCGCCCGAATCCTAATATCATTTTCGACTCCGATCCGAAAGCAATTGTGGAACGGCTTATTGAAATGGTGGATAAACAGAAAGGGAAGGATCAGCTTGCATACAACAATCATGACGGGTGGTCGGCGACCGGCAAGAATTCGGAGGTGATTTTGTAGCGAGGCGCTCGGCCGCATCGGGTCGGCAAATATGTCGCTCGGCCGCCGCATCCCTTTGCCGTCGCTATCTGACACTGCTGTGTCAGCGCTGAATCTCGCCGCCGACGCGGCTGCGAACACGGCAAAGGGATGCGGCGGCACTCGCTTACTGCTGAAATAAAAAGTCCCGCGGAGGCGGGACTTTTTATTTTACCTGCTCGGCGACGCGAGCGAAGACTTGCGGGTGGTCTTTGGCGAGAGCGGCGAGCGATTTGCGGTCGAGGGCGATGTTGGCCTTCTTGAGGGCACCCATGAATTTTGAATACGAAACTCCCGTTTCGCGCGATGCCGCATTGATGCGCAAGGTGAAGAGATTGCGGAATTCGCGCTTCTTGGTGCGGCGATGACGGAATGCGTGAACGCCGGCGTGCTTGATGGCGACCTTGGCGACGCGCTCTTTCGACTTGTGGTCGAAGCGGTAGCCCTTGGTTTGCGCAAGAATATTCTTGCGGCGCTTATTCTTCATTGTTCCCCGTTTGACTCGTGACATACCTTAGATTTGATTAGTGAGCGGAGCGAGCTTAACAAATCTTAGGCCCGCCCATCCGCCGTCTTGTAAACGATAGTTTGTGGTGATTGCTGACATGGTGATATTGGAGTTCATTGTTGTTGCAAGTGGCGGATAGGCGGGTTAATCAAACTATACTCGCTTCGCTCGTTAGTTTGCTAAAAAACGGCTACGGTTCACATTGGTAAATACCATGTTGGTCGTGCGGTTCTTGTGCTGGTGTTCCTTACCGGAACGCTTGGCGTTGAAATGGTTGTGTCCCGGCGCGCGGGCGATGACCTTACCCTTTTTTGTGACACGGAGCCTTTTCGCGAATGATTTGTTGGTTTTCATGTAAAAACCGCTCTTTGGCGGTCGGCACAGTATGCCCGAGAAGGGTTGAAAAAGCAAGGTATTGGAGAGAGGGCGGGGCGAGGATTTTGCCGCCTGCGGGACTTTCGCACAATATCCTCGGCGGGCAAAGTCCTCGCCCCGCCTGGCCGCGTTAGCTGACTTCTTCTTGTGCGGTTTCGGCCGTCGGCGCCGTGTCTTGGGGTGCCGTTACTTGAGTCTTAGGCTTGGCGTTTTGGGGCTTTTTCGACAGGTCCCGCTCTATGGCGACGGAGAGGCCCTTGGGGCTTTTCTTGATGTCGTCGGCGATTTTGAATCCTTCGGGGATGATGGCGAGGAAGCGCTCGAGACGCTCCTTGAGGAAGGGAAACTCCATGTACTTGTAGCGGCCCCAGAGGAAGAGGTCGATTTTTACGCGGTGTCCCTCGCGTAGCCAAAGCGCAATTTTGGAGGCTTTTATGTTCATGTCATTGGTGCTCGTGCCGATTTTGACTTGTGCCTCTTTCGTCTCGGTCACCTTTGCCTTCGACTTCACCTCCTTGTCTTTCTTCTTCTGCTCGTACTTATGCTTGCCGTAATCGGTCACTTTGCACACCGGCGGATTCGCGTTCGGCGATATTTCGATGAGGTCGAGCCCGAGCTCGGCCGCTTTTGCGAGCGCATCGCGCAACGGCAAGACACCGAAATTCTCTCCGTCCGGCCCCAGTACGCGCACTTCTTTGGCGCGGATGCCTTCGTTCATGCGGACGCGTTCTTTGTCCGCTTGCGTAGTGTATTTAGTGAATCCCATTCGTCGGGAAACTATAGCAGAAACGTCTGTTTTTTCAAACCGCGCGTCAGCTCGCCTCCTAAGCGGCGGTTGTGCCGGTGAGTCCTCTCAACACGTTGAGCGCCCACATAAGTGCGCTCTTGAGACCATCGAGGACACTCTGAAACGCGGAAGATTGCGTACCATACTGCCCGTTGTATGTGTTGCCCAAGTCGCCCGAAGTGAATGTCTGCTGACCGGGCGGCGGTTGTACGGAGGAAATAATTTTCGGTGCGACAGCGTCTTCCTTGCGTTCCGAATCATCGAGCATCTCGACGTCGCCGGTGTCCGGATTGAGCCGGAATGCGAGCGTCGTCGTCGTGCCGATTTCTGTGGGGGTGAAAGAAACGGGATTGACCATCCGGTCGAGCAGTTCGGAGACCGACGGGCCGGTCGTGGCGTTGTCGTTGTCGTTCGAGTTCTTGTTGGTGATATCGATGCCCGTGCCGGTGAGATTGCGGGTCGAGGTCGCCGCGGTACTCGTCGAGGTGGCGCATGCGCTACCGGTGGCCGAGCAACCGTATTGGCACACCTGATACACCTGCGTCGTACAACTGCTCGTCTGATAGTACGTCACGTTTCCGGTGCATGAGAGTTTCGGGTCACAGATTTGCGGCTGATTCGTTGTCGGATTTTGTGTCTGCGTTTGGGTGGTTGGTGTTTGTGAGGGCGTTAGGGCAGGAGCGGGGGAATTCATTATGTTCGGCTGTGGTAGCGGCTGGTACGGGACGAACGGTGCGCCGTTGTAATTCGTACCGCTATCCGAAGCCCAGTATGCCGGGTCGGAGGGCAGTTGTTCCATACCTCTCACGGCAGTTCCCGGCTCGATGTGCCATGGCTCAACGAGCATGGGGTACCGCAGACCGTATTTCGCCGCGTTGTCGTGCGCCCATTTGCACGATGGCAGCGCCTGCAGGCACTTCGCCGTATTGCCGTTACCGAGCCCGAAGTTGGAGTGGCGGCCGTCGAAGAAAAGGTCGTATGCGATGCCGTAGTTGTGTTTCGAGCGACCCGGTGGCGCCACAGGAGCGCCGCCTCCGCCACTTGCCTTAAACTTCGCATAGAGTTCTGCTTGTCTTGAGACTGATCGGTATCCGGAGTTGAGTGTGACGTTTTTTCCCTCTGCGTCCGCTGCTTTCAGGAATTTGTAGAGACGACACGCGAAATCGGAGTTCAGGCCCTGCACGTGGTCGGGTGATTGCTTGCTTTTCGTGAGCAGGTATGCCCGCGGGTCTTCCGGACAGCCGGCTCCGTAGATGAGCGCCTTGTCCTTATCGCAAAACTGTCCGCTGGAGGGGATAGTCGCGCCCGCCTCTTTGAGCGCGACGCGTTCTGCGTCGGTAATGGCGTGGCAACCGAGCGCGATTTGCGCGCGCGCAAGGGGAGCGCTCACCAATACAAAGATGGCGACAACGCCGGATAGCAATACAAAAAAGAAGGGAGCGACCGAGAGGCGCATGCCATCAGTATAGCGGACAAAAACATTGTTTTTTCGCGCCCTGTGGACGCTCACTTCATGTTCCGGCGCACGCACCGTCCGCCCACAAACCTTTTTTCTCCGTACGTGCCCGCACTTCGGCCGCCTTGAATTCTTTTTGGTATTTGTACGGCAAGTTGTATGTGTATTCGTGGCCGTATCCTTCGGCAATCATGTATTTGTTGAACAGTGTGCCGTCGGGGAGATATACATAGGCAAGCAAGCGGCCGTATTTGTCGTACTCGCCTTGTGAGGCGTCTTTTTCCAACCGGATGCTCTTGCCCGTGAGCAACTCTTTCGCCTTTGCGGAAGCCTCTTTCCCGAAACACTGCACCGGTTTGCGCGGGTCCACGGTCTCCGGCGTGTCGAGTCCGATGAGCCGTACCTTTACGCTCTTGCCGTTCATCTCTACGGCAAGCGTGTCGCCGTCGACGACCCTCACGACGGGATACGTATCCACCGCTGGCTGCGCCACCGCCGCAATCTCGGCGGCGGCGACCGACGACGTCGCCGAAGTGCTGTCAACAACAGACTTTGCGTTCCCGCCAAAAAGTATTGCGCCAATCAATACACCCGCCATCAGAATCACTGTCGCCTGTACTATCTGCCGCCGCATCCCGATAGTATACGTAAATTATCTGCAGGTTTGTTATACTGCCGGTATGAACAAAATCGTCGGATATGTGCTCGCTATTGCCGCGCTTTGTATACTCGCGTATGCGATATACGCCAATGCGCCGCGCATTCCCGCGCCCGCGGAGAGTGCGAGCGCACCGGCGGGAACGGCGATGCGCGTGGCGACCGAATTCGACGACTCTACCGCGTATCGCATTGAGGCGCGATATCCGCAGTTCGGTATTCCTGCTGTCGACGAAAAAGTAAAGGCGGCGGTTGATTTGGCCATCGCAGATTTCAAAACCATTCCGCCGAATCCGCCTGGGAGCGCAACGCCGAAGAATGAGTTCATCGGCTCGTTTGATGCGGTGTACGCGGGGGGCGACATCGTGTCCGTTGAGCTCTTACTCTCACAGGACACGGGCGGCGCTCACCCGAATACGGTTGCAGTCGGCGTAAACGTAGAACCGAAAACGGGGAGGGAGCTTACTCTCGAGGACGCGCTCGCGCTCACCGGCCTGTCACTCGAGCAAGTGGCGGCGGAGTCACTGACACAACTGAAGACAAAACTCGGGTCCGACCTCATCTCCCCGCAGGGCGCGGACCCCAAGCCGGAAAACTACAATACATTTCTCGTCGACACGGGCACTGTCACGTTCGTGTTCCAAAGTTACCAAGTCGCTCCGTATTCTTCCGGCATGCAGGAGGTTTCGTTCCCGAGGCGATAGGACCGAAGCAAAACCGCCCCTCGACGAGGCTCGGGGCGGTTTTTTGCGTTGTCGACAACGATACTTACTTGAAATAATTGCTTAGAACGCCATAAAGCCACACGGCGAGCACCGCAACGATATTCCAGATGATAAGACCGGTGATAAATGTAGTGAGAGTCATCTCGTTCGTACCGATATCAGCCCGCGTATGGAGTGCATACTCCATAAACCACGGCCGTATTCCGGGCACCAATGCGACACCTCCGAAGCACACTACATATACGATGCTGATCCACGCACTTGTCACCTTGAGTGATTGCGACATTGTATTCATACAGGTTTAGTTGGTAATTGATAATGCATTCATTCTATACCCACCCCCTTGCGCTGTATACCCCTAGGGGGTATACTAGGTGCGCTGAGCACTTGTATACATTCGCAGTATATGAGACTCTACGGTAATCATATGGTCACACGAAAGTTTTCAAGAAGCTTGGTGGTCGCCGCACTTGTCGTAGTGTTCTCCGGCGCCGTTATGGCCTGCATTCTTCCGGGCGTTCTCATGGCGGACAGCCACGCACACGGTAGTGCATCCATGATCGGTCATATCGAACACGCGAAACAGCTTACGCAAGCATCCGCCATGACGGTTTTGCTGGTGGGTCTGTTGTTCATGGTGGTTGCAGCAGCCCTCTCGTCGTACCGAATGCCGGCATTGCCCGCGCTCATTTCGCACTCGTCGTACCGGCCAGACCGTATTCCCATTTCGAG
Organism: Candidatus Kaiserbacteria bacterium RIFCSPHIGHO2_02_FULL_55_25; assembly: GCA_001781335.1. Taxonomy (GTDB): domain Bacteria; phylum Patescibacteriota; class Minisyncoccia; order Phycocordibacterales; family UBA2100; genus UBA10103. The sequence continues at coordinate 29,504 of MFLL01000002.1, forward strand.
GTCTCTCCGTTTGCGCGCCTGGCTTTCGCTTCTCGAAAGCAGTCCCACCACTTTCAGATCGGCATAAGAAAGCGTGTTGCGCTTGCTTATGCCGATGCTCCTGCACCCGCAGGACATTTTTATTTGTTGCACTCAACATACCTATGAAAGAACACATTCAAGTCATTCACCAAAACATACGCAGAGGCCATGTCCCGACGATAATCATCAGCATAGTTCTGGTGGCACTTATCGTTGCCGGTTTCGGGAAAGCGGCGCTATCCTTTGCGGTCAAACAGGATAAAAGCAACGTCCGCAGCGCGTCGGCCGCGGTCCGCTTTGACTACGACTCAATCGTCGGTGTCGTGGGGGCGGAATACGCGTCGTCGACGGGGGCGGCGCTCGATAATTCGTGGCCCGCGGAGATAATCTCGTCGAAGATTTCGCACGTGCAACCGCAGCGTGAGGGCGTACTCGTCGAGTGGCGGGTGCGCGTGGGCGACTTCGTCGGTGCAGGACAAGTGCTGGCGAAGATATCCGCGCCGCCGGCGACCCCCGAACTCATCGCGATGCTCGCGGAGAAGACGGAATCGCTGACCCGCGCACGTGCGCAGGCACAACTCGCGGGCGAATACGCGGCGAAGGAACAGGCGCGCTTTGATTCGTTGAGCGGGGCGCTTACGGCAGGTGGCGGGAGCGGCACGGCGTTTACCGCTCTCGAGCAGATGAGAAAAAAGGCGGTAACAAAGCAGGCGCTCATGCGCAGTTTTGTCGAGCAGGCGCTTTCCGCGCACGTCGCCATGGTGACGGGCTACTCGGACTGGCGCCATGTGAAATACGGCGGACTCAATACACAGTACGGGGTGCTGAATCAGAGCCTGCAGAACCAGTACGAATCGGCTCTTATCTCACTTGCCGCAACGCTCAACGCTTCCACGGACACTCCCGAGGCGGAGGCGGAGAACTACTTTTCGCTTGCGGTGAGG
>MFLL01000002.1:30475-41604 GCA_001781335.1 Candidatus Kaiserbacteria bacterium RIFCSPHIGHO2_02_FULL_55_25
ACAGCTCGGGCTCAAATCCGGACGTGGCGGGATTCCGCGCGATGGCGATAGCCGATCAAAAGGAATTTCTCGACATGCTCGCGGATTATCGCGAGGCACTCGCCGACGTCTCCGACAAAGAGGCGGAGTACAAACTCATGATCAGAGAGCAGGGCGCGATGGTGGAGCGGGACCGCGGTATGGCGGAGGCCGACGTGAAAGCCATGGAAGCGTCGTATGCGACGGTGCGCAACGAAATATTGGGCGGGACGAACATTGTCGCGCCTCGCTCCGGCACTGTCTCGGCGATCTACAAGAAAGCCGGTGACTTGGTGGACCCGGCGACTGCGGTTGCCGTCATATCGGGCAAGGGTGCAGGCGAGCTTACGGTGCGCATACGTATTCCAAATAACGTCAGAAAACCCTCGGCGGGTGATATCGTCTCCGTCGTTCGTCCCGGTTTCTCCGGCGATATAAAGAGGGCGAGAATACTCGGAGTCGGCGACTCGCTCGACGACCTCGGCTCCTACATGGCGGACGCGGTACTCCTCGACCCGACAGACTGGCCGGCGGGCACGTCGGTGCGCGTCATTGTTCCGGTGGATTCGAGCGTGCCGAGCATCAAGATAACGTCCGTATGGTGGGCCGCAGACGGCGCGCCGCGTGTGTGGAAAATCTCGGAAGCCGGTCGCATCTTCCCGCAGGAGGTCAAACTGGGGCGCACGCTCGGCACCTACGTCGAAATCTATGAAGGGCTCAAGACGGGCGACCGGTACATTGTGAACACCGCACCGGATATTACGGAAGACATGCTCCTCGATACTCTCGTCGCACCCGTTGCGCCGGCAGGTGTCTCCGGTGGGGAGAAACCCGCCGGCCACCAGCACTATGAGGGTATGCAAATGTAACGTATGTTCAACAAAATCATTCTCTGGTCGCTCACACACAAATTCGCCGTGCTCGCCGTAGCGGGTCTTGTGACGGCAGGCGGCCTCTGGAGCGTTGCCACCATGAAGGTGGACATTCTTCCCGATATCAACAAACCGACGGTGACCGTGTTCGCGGAAAGCCCGAGCATGGCAGCTGAGGACGTGGAGCGGCTCATTTTGAATCCGATGGAGGCGGCGCTTGCCGGAGCGCCCGGCATCGAGCGCATCCGCGGGAACGCATCGTATGCGCAGGCGACCATCGTCATTGAATTCGCATGGGGCAGTGACATTCTGCGCGACCGGCAAATCGTGCAGGAGCGTCTTTCGCAGGCAATCCTTCCCGCCGGCGTGAAGCCGGTCTTGGGTCCGTCTACCTCGCTTCTCGGTGAAATCATGTGGGTCGGTATGGCGTCGCATCAGAGCGGCATCTCACCGATGGAGCTGCGCACGCTCGCGGATTGGACGGTGCGACCGGCGCTTCTCAAAGTGCCCGGTGTCGCGAGCGTCCTCGTGATGGGCGGTGACGTGCGCGAATGGCAGATAAATCTGAACGCCGAGCGCATGCGCCGTTACGACATCATGATTGACGACGTGCGCGAAAGTGTCGAGTACGCGCTCACCAACAAGAGCGGCGGACTCATAACCGAAGAGACGCGCGAGTACGCCATCCGCATCATGGTCGCTCCGTCGCAGGTGTCAGAACTGCAGGAGATTGGGATCGGGCGCAACGCGGTGGACGGCCGTCCGGTGCGCCTCGGCGACATTGCGTCGACCGTCGAAGGGCCGAGCCCGATTCGCGGGAGCGGCGCGATAGACGGCGAGCCGGGCGTCATTCTGCGCATCATCCGCCAACCGGACGCGGAAACACTCTCCGTGACGGATGATATCAATGAGGCGTTCACGTCGCTCTCCGCGAGTTTGCCCGCCGGCGTCGTGCTCCATCCTGACCTCTTCCGTCAGGAAAGCTTCATTCGTGCCGGACTCGGCAATGTGGAGCGCGCGCTTCTCGACGGCACGATACTGGTCGTTGTCGTCCTTATCGTCTTTCTCATGAGCGCGCGGACAACGGCGATTACCCTGACCGCAATACCGCTCTCCATTCTTACGACAGCTATCGTATTTAAGCTTTTCGGGTTTTCGGTCAACGTCATGACGCTCGGCGGCATCGCGGTCGCCGTGGGAGAGCTTGTGGATGACGCGATTGTGGGAGTGGAAAACGTATTCCGGCGTCTGCGCAACTGGATGCTCGGCGGAAAACTGGAGAACCGCGAAGATGTCGTTCTGTCCGCTTCGCTGGAAGTACGGAATTCTATCGTCTATGCGACGGCGCTCGTGGCGGTCGTGTTCCTGCCCATCTTCTTCCTGCCGGGAATAGAAGGCAGGCTCCTTGTCGCGCTCGGCGCGGCGTATCTTGTATCGCTCATCGCGTCGATGGCGGTGTCGCTTACAGTAACGCCGGTCCTCTCTGCACTGCTCCTGAACGACAAAGCGCTCTCGGGACATGAAAAAGAAACGACTGTCGTGCAGAAGATAAAGGAGCGTATCACGCCGCTCATCTACTGGTGCATCGGGAACGTGAAGACGATGGGAGTCGCAACACTCGTTCTTACCGTTCTCACCGTCGGGCTCTATGTGTTCGCGGGGAAGCAGGGTATCCCGCCCTTCAACGAGGGCTCGATGGTCACTATGGTCTTTCTGCCGCCGGGGACCGCGCTGAATGCGACGAACGAATACATGGTGAAGCTAGAGCGCGCGCTTCTCGATGTAGACGGCGTGCGGCAGGTGAGCAATATCGCGGGCCGCGCCGCAGCGGACCCGCACGGAGGCAGTGCGAATTCAAGCGAGATGCAAATAGCAATCAAATCCGGATACGAAGGGGAGCGCGAACGCATCTTCCGCGATATCCAAGCCGTCCTTGACCGCTTCGGCGGGGCGGACTTCAGTTTGGGACAACCAATCACGCACCGCGTCGAGATGCTGCTCTCCGGCGTGCGCGCGCCGATTGCCGTAAAAGTATTCGGCGATGATCCCGTGGAGATGGAAAAAGCAGCCAAACAGGTGGTCGCCGAACTCAAGAAGCAGGAGGGTGTCACCAACGCCCGTATTCAGCAGAACACCGTCGTGCCGGAATTCCGCATCTACGTAGACAGGAACAGGCTTGCAGAGTACGGCATATCGTCGGGAGTAGTGGCGAATGACCTCGAAATGGGACTCATGGGGGATACGCTCGGTCAGGTGCGACTCGGCGGCGCGTCCGTCAACGTGGTTGCGCGCTACGACGCGGAATCAAAAGGGACGATGTCGTCGCTCCGCGACTTGCCGCTTCCATTCATGGGTGCCGACTCGCTCGGAAGCATCGGAGACGTACGGCTTGAGGGGGGACGGAACAGTCAGGACCACGAGGGAGGGAAGCGCGTCCTCGTCGTATCGGCGAACTATCAGGGCAAAGACGTTGTGGGCGCCGTGGGAGCGGCAAAGGCCGGCGTCGAGTCACAGAAACTCCCTGTCGGTGTCACGCTTTCGTTCGAGGGGGACTACAAGAGCCAGAAGGAGAGTTCACGCCGTCTCGCGCTCATATTCGGAATCGGTGTGGCGATGATTTTCGGTATTCTCTACCATGCGTTCCGCTCGAGTGCGATTGCGCTCCTCGTAATGACGAACATCCCGACGGTCGCAATCGGCGGGATGATAGGTATCTGGCTGACCGGCGGCTCGGTGAATCTCGCACACCTTGTGGGATTCATTTCACTTGCCGGTATCGTATCGAGGAACGGTATCTTGCTCATCGGCAGGTGCCTTGCCCTTGTCCGGAAAGAGCGTGCGCCGTTCACGCCCGAGACCGTCGTGCGGGCGACTCTGGATAGAGTCGTGCCGGTCCTTATGACTTCACTTGTGACAGCTCTCGCGCTCGTGCCGCTCCTCATCTCGGGGAGCGAGCCGGGCAAGGAGATGCTGCACCCGCTTGCCGTCGTCATTTTCGGCGGACTCGTCTCATCTACTGTTATTTCGCTCTTTCTCACGCCCGCGCTCTTCTATCGCTTCGGCAGGAAAGCAGTTATGGAGGCCGCGGACTCGTCCGGATTCTGACGTATGAAGTCCTTACACACAGAGAAAAGTCCTCCGTAAAAGTGCAGCGCTTAACATTAGAATTAAACAATAAAAAACAATGAACAGTTCAGCAACACTTATTATCGCAATCGTCGTCGCGCTCGCCGCGGGCGGCGGGGGAGGATACTTGGCCGCAGGCGGCGGACAAAGCGACGCCGGCATGACAAAATCGCAAGTTGATGACCTCATCATGATGATGACGGACGAGGGGAAGCAAATGGAGGAAATGGGGGGCATGATGAAAGAGGGAGGGGTGATGATGCGGGAGCGCGGCACGCGCTACAATGATACAGAGATGGTGAACAAAGGAAAAGACATGGAAGCGCTGGGCATGAAGCATCAGACGGACGGGCAGGCGATGGTGAGCCACGGTTCGCCGATGATGCAAATGACTGGCATGACGCACTAGGTCCGATTTTACAAGAGGTTTATGGCTATTACTCGATAACTATCGTACATATGGACAAGAACACAGGCTTGATAATCGGGCTCCTCGTCGCTCTCGTTGCGGGTGCGAGCGGCTACTTCGCCGGTGCGGCCCAGTCGGCGCCGCAAGCGGGACAGCACATGATGTTCGGCGGCTCCATGATGGGAGATACCGGCATGACAGGAATGAGCGGCGCGATGGATGGGATGATGGCAGGCATCAGCGGAAAAGCGGGGGACGGGTTCGACCGCGCGTTCCTCGAGGGAATGATAGAGCATCACGACGGTGCGGTACGCATGGCTGAAGAAGCGTTGAGGAGCGCCAAGCATGAGGAGCTCAAGAGCATGGCGCGGGACATCATCACGGCCCAGACACGCGAGATAGGGCAGATGGAAGGATGGCTTCGCGATTGGTACGGAGCAGTGCGCTAGGTAAGAAGGCAGTAAAAACACGACCTTGCACAGTATACCCCCTAGGGGTATACTGTGCGTATGAAAGCAACGATAAAAAAGTCTGCCTTGCGGCGGCTCAATATAGCCCGCGGCCAGCTGGGCGGGCTTATCAACATGGTCGGCGAAGAGAAGTATTGCGTGGATATCATCACGCAATCGAGCGCCGTCAAAGAAGCGCTTTCCGGCGTTGAGCGCCTCATCCTCGAGAACCATCTTTCAACTCACGTTATTCATCAGATGAAATCGGGAAGTGAAAAAAAGGCGGTCGCTGAGATCTTGAGGCTTTATAAATTGGCGCAGCGCAAAAAATAGTATGATGCACGGCCACGACCACAAAGGACACGACAACATGACGTGGATGATGGTGCTGTGCTGCATGCTCCCGCTCCTTGCCCTTGCCGCACTTACAATCTTCAAATGAAAGACTGCTGCCGCGACACACGGCCCGCGAGCGAGAAGGATGCTCCGCATACTTCCGCGCAGACGTACACATGCCCGATGCATCCGGAAATTATCCGTGAGAGACCCGGTATGTGTCCCGAGTGCGGCATGAATCTGGTGCCGGCGACGAAGAAAAATGTTCATTCAGAGCACAACACTTCGACTTCGCTCAGTGCAGGTAAGCACGCCGGTCATCAGACGTCTTCGTTCCTCACCAAATTCTGGATCGCTTTCGCGCTGACGATTCCCATTTTTCTCTATTCGGAACTCGCGCAAGCGATAGGCATTTTCATGCCTCAATTTACGGGCTCGGTGATGTCGTCTCTCGTTCTGGGTTCCATCGTCTACTTCTATTGTGGCTGGACATTCCTGACGAGCGCATACCGCGAACTGCGGGCCAAACTGCCCGGCATGATGACGCTCATCGCGCTCGCCGTTACATCGGCGTACGTGTTCAGTGTTTGGACGGTATTCCGGGGCACGAACAACAATTTGTTCTGGGAACTGTCGAGCCTGATTGCCATCATGCTTCTCGGCCATTGGATAGAAATGAAATCGGTCCAAGGTGCGCAGGGAGCACTCAAAGAACTAGCCAAGCTTCTGCCCGACACGGCGGAGGTTTTGCGCGGCGGGAAGACGGAAGTTATTGCTTTGCGCGACTTGAGAGCCGGCGACATCGTCCTCATCAAGCCGGGCTCAAAGGTTCCCGCCGACGGAAAAATAGTGGAGGGCAGGTCGGACATGAATGAATCCATCATCACGGGAGAGTCAAAGCCGGTATCAAAGAAAATCGGCGATGAAGTCATTGCAGGCTCAATCAACGGCGACGGCAGTCTGAAAGTCGAGATACAGAAGATCGGTGATTCCACATTTCTTGCCGGAGTCATGCGACTGGTCGCCGATGCGCAGGCTTCGAAATCGCGCCTGCAGATGCTCTCCGACCGCGCCGCGCTGGTGCTCACGCTCGTCGCCATAGTCGCCGGAGGAACCACCTTCGGCGCGTGGCTTTTTGCCGGCGCAGGTATCGTCATCGCCGTCGAGCGGCTGGTCGCAGTCCTTGTCATCACCTGTCCGCACGCGCTTGGTCTCGCTATTCCTCTCGTCGCTTCCATTTCCACCACCAAAGCGGCACAGAACGGTCTTCTCGTCAAAAGCCGTATGGCACTGGAGTCGGCCAGAACCATCGATACGGTACTTTTTGATAAAACGGGCACGCTCACCAAAGGAGAGTTTGGCGTGGACACTATCATTGCGGGCAGCGGTGCGAGCGAAGCGCAGGTGCTCACGTACGCTGCCTCGATCAACGCTCACTCGGAGCATTCTTTGGCCAAGGCGATGGTCAACGAAGCAAAGACAAGAAATATTTCGTTGTTCGATATCAGAGAGTTCGAGCGCCTCCCGGGAAAGGGCGCGCAGGCCGTCATTGAGGGGCGCGTCGTCAGGGTGGGTAGTGAGGAACTTCTCGCGGAGGCGGGGATCGTTCTTGAAAACGGCATAAAGAACAAGGCGGAAATTCTTTCCAAGCAGGGCAAAACGGTTGTCTACGTCGTCTCCGGCGATGGTCTCATCGGCAGTCTCGCTCTCGCCGATGTCATCCGTGAAGAATCACGCGCGGCGATTCAGACGCTGAAAGAAATGGGTGTCCGGAGCGCGATGATTACCGGCGACTCCGAGGACGTCGCCTCGTGGGTATCCAAGGAATTGGGCATCGAGGAGTATTTCGCCAAGGTCATGCCCGGTGAGAAGTCGGCGAAGGTCAAGCTACTTCAGAGCAAGGGCGGGAAGGTCGCCATGGTCGGCGACGGGGTAAACGACGCGCCTGCGCTCACACAAGCCGACCTTGGCGTCGCAATAGGCGCGGGCACCAATGTAGCCATAGAATCTGCCGGTATCATTCTTGTCCGAAACGACCCGCGCGACATCGTAAAGATAATCAAGCTCTCGCGTTTGACCTACCGGAAAATGATCCAGAATCTACTTTGGGCGACGGGCTATAACGTCGTAGCGTTGCCTTTGGCTGCGGGAGTGTTGGCATACAAGGGAATAATCCTGCAGCCGGCATTGGCGGCCGTCTTCATGTCGCTCAGCACTGTCATCGTCGCCGTAAACGCGGTACTCTTAAGGAGACAAAGCCTATGACTCCGGTGTCACGTTCGCCGAAACAAGTCGTTGCCGTCCTGCTCATGGTGGCCTTTCTTGCGCTCGCACTTTTCAGTTTCGCTGTGATGATGCGGGGAGCGGATGACGGCATGCAGGGCGACTGCCCGTTCTCTGCGATGAGTGCGTCGTTGTGTTCTCAGGACGCGTTCGCCACGGTTACTCATCATATTTCCGCATATCTGTCGTTTCTTAACACTTTGTTCGGTTCTCGTGCCATGTCCGTTCTCCTTGCAGTTCTCTTTTTTGTTCTCTCCGTGGCTCTAGTCAGGATAGGCTCCCCGCATATACGCCGTATTGCGGGCGTCTTACGGCGTTTTTGTCTTCGGCCGCCCCTTGTCCCGCAGAACGGAAGCTCGCTCCGCTGGCTTTCATTATTTGAGCACAGTCCGTCCTTCTAGGCAGCGGCCGCCGGCACGTCCGGCGCCGCAGGACTCTTTTTGAAGAGTCTTTTATCAGCACCCAATGACATCATTCAAACAATATGAACAAAACAACAATAACAATCGGCGCTCTCATCGTGCTCGGCATCATCGGGCTCATGGTGTGGGGCAAGAGCAATGCATCGGTCTCCGGTGCGCAGTCGGCAAACCACGCGGCTGCGCCGGGTGGAAGCGCGCAGAGTCCGCTCACCGCACTGGAAACATTCTACGACTTCGGGACTATCTCCATGAAAAAGGGGGTGGTCGAGCACAGGTTCACCGTTACCAACAACACGGAAGCATCCGTGTATCTGTCCAAGGTATACACCTCGTGCATGTGCACGACCGGCTTTCTTGAAACTCCGAAAGGAGAGAAAGGACCGTTCGGCATGCAGGGCATGGGATATATACCGCCCGCAAACGAATCTATCGCTCCCGGAGAGTCGCGTGAGGTGAAAGTAATCTTCGATCCGAACGCGCACGGACCGGCCGGCGTCGGTACGATAGACCGTTTCGTGTATCTCGAGGACGACAAGGGCGGCATGCTCGCGCTCGAGATAAAGGCGGTCGTGACACCGTAGCCGTATGAAACGCACACTCATCACACTTAGCCTCATCGCAGTCGCCATCATCGGCGTCGTCGTTCTGAAAGAAAGTTCCGCGACAGCGTCGCTCATATGGAGCGCGAGTCAGGGCGGCGCATGGCTTCTGCCGCTCGTACTCATCGCGGCAATACTCGACAGCGTGCATCCGTGCTCGTTCTCGATTCTCCTCATCACCATAGCGTTCCTCTTCGGAATGCAAATGACGCGGGAAAAGATTCTCAAGATCGGTGGTGTCTACATCGCAGGCATCTTCGCCGCGTACTTCCTCATCGGTCTCGGCATCTTGCAAGTCCTGCACATCTTCAACACACCGCACTTCATGGGCAAGCTGGGTGCGACACTTCTCATCGCCTTCGGACTCCTCAATCTACTCAACCGGTTCTTTCCGAATTTCCCGCTGCGGCTGAAAATTCCGTCCGTCTCGCACACCGCAATGGGGCGCCTGATGGAGAAAGCGTCTCTTCCGGCGGCCTTCGGACTCGGACTTCTGGTAGGCATCTGCCAATTCCCGTGCATGGGCGGTCCGTACCTCATGGTCATCGGCCTCCTGCGCGACCAGGTGACGTACTTCGCCGGCTTCGGATATCTGCTGCTCTACAACGTCATTCTCATCGTGCCGCTCGTCGCGGTGCTGTGGATTTCCGCCGACAAAACGGTCGTGGAGAAGATGCAGGAATGGAAGCGCACGAACCTAGGAGGCGTACGACTGTGGGCGGGTATCGCAATGATTATTCTCGGATTCCTAATCTTCTTCATCTAGCCTATGAGCAAACAACCAACGACGGAACAATTTCTCGCGACCATCGAGAAATTCAAGGAAAAAGCTGGCGTGGACCTCTCGACTGCGGAAGACTTGAGTCTCGCGGTCATGAACCTCGTTTCCTTGGAAGAGCACTTCTTCTTCACGGGCGTGAAGACCAAAAAGGACGAGTATTTCGACACGTCGCGGGAAATTCGCGATGTCCGGAAGGAGCTCTTGGCGAAACTCATGCCCAATCACGAGGGGGAAACGTGGTGCATCTCGAAGCACCTGCTCGCGACAACGATGCGCCTCATCGAGGTCGGCAACAAGCTCCACTCGGAGAAAAAAGAGAAAGAAGCGAAAGACATGTTCGAAAAAGCCTACAAGGTATACTCCATCTTTTGGGCGCTCAAGTTGAAACTTATCAGCGGCTCAAAAATTAAAAATGTAGCGGCCGGCAGTACGATACTCGAGGATCTTGTGTCGAAGCTCGCTGACTGCTGTGACGAGTAGTGCAGAGAGTGAACAGCGCAAAACGCCCGCATATGTATGCGGGCGCCTTGCTACCGGTAGTACAAAAATCTCTCAGTATTTTCTAATCTGGAGTTGTGGCGGGAAATTCTGTACAATAGGTCTATGAAGCTCGGTATCATCTTACAATCCAACAAACCCGAACACGTATGGAATGCGTTCCGTCTGGGCATCACCGCGCTCAAGGCGGGCCGGCAAGTCGAGGTCTTTCTGATGAGTGAGGGCTCGGAATTGGATACCATTCCGGATACGACAGATTTTGATATCGCGGCAAAAGTGGCCGAGTTCAAAGCATTAAAGGGTGTGATATACGCGTGCGGCTCCTGCCTCAAGGTGCGCGGCAAAGAAGCAAGCAATGTGCGTCCGGTTTCCACGATGTCAGATTTGCTCGATATGGTTGAGCGTTCAGATAAAGTTCTCGTGTTTGGATAGAGGTGGCGAACTTTAAATCTTCGTAGGCAATCTTTTTCTGTATCGTTCAATCAGCTTTTCTTTCTTATCGCGACGCCATTTCTTGATTTGAATTTCGCGTATTCGGGCGTCAGCAAGAGTCGGGTGCTCTTCAAGGAATACTATGTCAAACTCTGAATCTCTTTTTGTAAACAACGCTCCGCGCTTTTCGTTGTGGTATTTGAGACGTTGTTGAGGATTGTCAGTGACACCAACATACAAATCGCCGTGAGAGTTCTTTATCATGTAGACGAAATACATAATTGCATAATAACCCTTCGACTCTCGCCTGCGGTGAGCGCAGTCGAACCGCTCAGGGTAAACAGTCCCTCGACATTGCTCAGGACACTCGACTCAAAAACAAAAGCCACCTCAATGAGGTGGCTTTTGTTTATTCTCTCGTGGTGGTTTCCAGTCCTTCGACTTCGCTCAGGACACTCGATTCGCCTTGGCGATACGTGTGTGTTCTGAGAGTCGAGGTGGTTTACCACGAGTGAGCCTCGGATTTATTCGAGGCGAATCGAGTGGAGGTGCGGGGAATTGAACCCCGGTCCAGAAAATGATGTGAAAGCGATTCTACGATGCGTAGAGCATTCTGTGTGTTTAGGCGAAACGAGTAGGGAATGCACAAGATGACGTTTTGCCGGACTCTCTTTCTTTAGATTCTTATCCGGAGTGAGATAAGAATCGAACCCGATGTTTATGACGTTCGCACCGGTGAATCGGATATCAGCCGAGCGAACGGTCGTTCAGGAGTTTAAGCGAGAACGAGGCCGAGATTTCCCACCTGAATCGGTGAGAGAACCCCCCGTGCAGTTTTGTTTGCACTTAGATTTGAATGTTTTTATGTCCTTCTTCGCACAAGGCTACGAAGGACGAGGAAGAC
>MFLL01000003.1 GCA_001781335.1 Candidatus Kaiserbacteria bacterium RIFCSPHIGHO2_02_FULL_55_25
AACCATTCATCCGGGGCAAAGGTTACAGCTCGAATACTCATGGCAAAATCGCGTTTGTATTCCCGCATTATAACAGACAACATCAAGGCCCGGCCTTGATGTTGTGCACAGAAGGATGCGGTCGGCGGAGTGGTAGAATCCGCACATGACAAAAATCGCAATAAACGGGTTCGGCAGGATTGGCAGGGGATTCATGCGCGCCCTTCGACAGGGCTCAGGGCAAGCGGCGCATGGTCTTGAGGTCGTGGCCATTAATGACCTGACCTCGCCGGAGAATCTCGCCTATTTATTGAAATACGACACGGTGTACGGTCGCGCGGCATTTCCAGTGTCTTCGTCGGACAAATCGCTCATCGTTGACGGCAAAAGCATTCCGGTACTTTCGGAGCGCGATCCGTCGAAGTTGCCGTGGCGCGACATGAACGTCGACATCGTACTGGAATCCACGGGCTTTTTCACTGATGCGGCAAAAGCGCGCGCACACATTGACGCGGGTGCAAAGAAGGTCGTTATCACCGCGCCCGGGAAAGGCGAGGGGTTCGAGACGATACTCATCGGCGCGAATGAAGAGAAATTCGGTACGTGCGACATCACATCCAACGCCTCGTGCACGACGAATGCAGCCTCTCCGCTCATCGGTATTTTGGACGAGGCAATCGGTATTGAGCGCGCACTTCTCAATACGACACATGCCGTTACCGCGAGCCAGTCGCTGGTCGACGCACCGAACACAAAAGATTTTCGTGAGGGCAGAGCGGCCGGATATAATCTCGTGCCTGCCGCAACTGGCGCCGCAAAAACGACTGCGCTTGCATATCCGAATCTCGCGGGCAAGTTCGATGGCATTGCAGTTCGCGTGCCTGCAGTTGCGGGTTCTATCGTCGACATCACGTTCGTTCCGAAGCGCGCGACAACCGTCGAGGAGGTCAACAACGCGCTGCGCGCGGCCGCGGCTACCGACCGGTGGAAACGCGTCTTTGCCGTCACCGAAGAACCGCTCGTCTCATCCGACATTCTCGGTCAGCCATACGGCGCGATAGCCGACCTCGGGATGACGCGCGTCGTCGACGGAACGCTTGTGAAGGTGCTCGCTTGGTACGACAACGAGGCCGGCTATACGCACACGCTTGTAGAGCACGTGTTGGAAGTATCCAAACGGCTCTAATTTTCAATTACCAATTACCAATTTACAATTTTCAATCAAGGTCCATTTTGAAAATTTTCAAATTGAAAATTCACTGAAAATTGCAAAATTGAACATTGTAAATTATGACAGTGTACTTTGCTGCTGACCATGCGGGCTTCAAGCTCAAAAGCGAACTTTTGAATTACGTGCGCGGTGAGCTGGGCTACGAAGTCGAAGATTGCGGCGCGCTCACACCCGACCTGTCCGACGACTATCCCGAAATCATCGCGCGCGCCGCCGTCAAGCTCGCCAAAGATGCCGCCGCCGGCATCGACAGCAGGGCGATTGTCATCGGTGCTTCGGGGCAGGGTGAGGCGATGGCCGCGAACCGCTTCAAGGGTGTCCGTTGTGCCCTGTACTACGGAGCCGCGTCGAAAAACCAGACCGATATCAGCGGTAACGAGCTGGATATCGTGACCTCGACGCGTGAGCACAACAATGCAAATGCACTGTCGCTGGGTGCGCGGTTTATTTCCGCAGACGAGGCGCGGGCAGTCGTCAAAAAATGGCTCAACACAGGCTTCTCGGGCGATGCGCGGCATGTGCGTCGTACGGCGCGGCTGGACGAAATCTCGTAAGTGCCGCTCTTCCTATCCACAGTCGGGAGGCGTGCCCAGACAGAGTGACGTATACTGGTCTTGTGGCCGGCACGTAGCTCGACCAACGTACTTAAAGATTACTAAATTATTTAATGTAAATATGTCAGAAAGAATTAATCAGAAAGGCTTCACGCTCATCGAGCTCCTCGTTGTCATCGCGATTATCGGCATCCTCTCCTCGGTAATCCTCGCCTCACTCTCGAGCGCCCGCACCAAGGGCCGTGTCGCTGCCGCGCAAGAAACCATGCACAGCATTCAGACGGCGGCGGCGGCTTGTCTCAATGACAGTGTGGCTATTAACGTTCCGACTGCGACAAACAACGGTGGAGGTGGCGCGGTATGCACCGGAGGCTCTGCCAACTACAGCGGTCTTCCTTCAGGATGGATTTATTGCGATGGAACGGTGGTCGCGGGCGCAGGTTCCGCAACAGCCTGCAACAACAGCGCCCTCAACGCGGCGTCCATCCAGACGACAGGCGTGTCGTTCCGTATCTCGGCGTACTCGTCCTCGGACCTGAAGTTGATAACGTGTCAGGAGTCGAATTGTGCGACAGTAACGGCACTCTAAGTCGAGCCCTATGGTATCCAATGGGCCCGCTTCGGCGGGCCTATTAGGTAGTGCACATGGTGCTGCAAAAGAAGGTTCAGGTGATGTACTATTGAGCGGTATGCATAATGCTCAGCGCGGCCTGTCTCGCCAAAGCTCAGCCAAGGCGGGCTTCACCCTAATCGAGCTTCTCGTCGTTGTCGCGATTATCGGTATTTTGTCTTCGGTAATCCTTTCTTCGCTGGGTACCGCTCGCGCGAAGGGTCGCACTGCTGCGGCGCAAGGGACGATGCACGGCATGCGGACGGCCATGGTCGCCTGTCTGAATGATTTCTCCGCAATCAATATTCCCACGATGACCAATAACGGCGGCGGTGGTGCTGTATGTACGGGAAATGCGGCTACCTACACTGCGCTTCCTGCCGGCTGGATTTATTGCAACGGGACCGTCACGGCGGGGGCCGGCACGGCATCGGCCTGCAATAATAGTGCGCTGAATGCGGCATCAATTCAAACTGCAGGAGCGTCTTTCAGAGTATCCGCGTATTCATCGACCGACCTGAAACTCATCACGTGTCAGGAAAGCAGTTGCACAACTCAAACCGCACTCTAAAAAAACCACGTAACCTTGAACGTGATACACTTTTCGGGATGAAGTATTTATGCGACCCGCAGATTATTCCGTCGGTGGTACCGCTGGATGTCGCCCACATTGAATCCTACGGGACACTCGTTGCAGGCTACGCGAAGTGGCTGCATGTCGACATTGACGACGGCCGCTTCGAATCCGAGACTACGTGGCCGTTCCGTCAGCCTCTGCAACTGCAGGAACTCGATACGTTCCGGAGTGCAACAAGCCTGCCCGCCGGACTTTTCCTCGAGGCGCATCTCATGGCATATGCCACCATCGAATTGGGGGAGAAATTTGCACGCGCCGGTTTCAAGCGGCTGACGGTGCATCGCGAAGCGTTTGACGACGACGATGCGCTCCGTGCGGCACTTTCCGCATACAAGAGCGCCGGCGCGCAGGAAGTAGGGTTGGCACTCAAAATCGACACTCCGCTTTCTTCTATCGAGGAAGTAATCGACGCGTGCGACTTCATTCACCTTATGTCTATCGCGGATATCGGTCTGCAGGGGCGCGCGTTTGACGAGCGTGCACTCTCGCGGGTCGAAGAATTGCACGCAATGTATCCGGACCTCATGGTTTGTGTCGACGGCGGAGTGTCGGAAGCGACCGTGGAGGAGCTCGTGCGTGCCGGCGCCAACAGACTCATTGTCGGGCATGTGCTTGCCGAAAGTCCGAATCCGGAAAAAACATACGCACAGATACATGAACGGGCGATGCGCGGCTGCGCGCCGCTGGGCGCAGTTTTGAGTTGAGAGTTCTTAGTTTGTAGTGAGACTTCGGATTCAAAACTCAAAACTAAAAACTAAAAACTGCTATACTTACATATATGGACGCCCTGTCCGACGCCGAAGTAAAACAGTTCGAAAAGAAGGCCAACGAGGTTCGCCAGACCATAATAGAAATGCTCGTTGCGGCGGGTTCGGGGCACACCGCGGGCCCTTTGGGCATGGCGGATATTTTTACCGCCCTCTACTTCCGCGTATTGCGACACGATGCCAAAAACCCCGAATGGCCGGAGCGCGACCGTTTGATTTTGAGTAATGGTCACATCGCCCCGGTGCTCTATGCGGTGATGGCACATGCGGGATATTTTCCGGTAGAGGAATGTCTCACTTTGCGCAAATTCGGCTCGCGTCTGCAGGGACATCCGGAACGCGAGCGCCTATCCGGATTGGAAACGACCTCGGGTCCGCTCGGGAGCGGACTTTCGCAGGCTGCCGGCATGGCATATGCCTCGCGCGTGAACGGCGATAAGAATCGTATCTACTGTGCCATGTCCGACGGTGAACACGACTGCGGCAATCTTTGGGAAGCGGCGATGTTTGCGGGAGCGAACCGCCTTTCAAATCTCACAGGCATCGTCGACCGCAACAATATTCAAATAGACGGCTACACCGAATCCATCATGCCGCTCGAGCCGTTCCGGGAAAAATACGAGAGCTTCGGTTGGCATGTGCTGGAAGTTGACGGCCACAACATTCCCCAGTTCATCCAAGCATGCGGCGAGGCGGCGGCAATATATGAAAAGCCGACGGTCATCATCGCGCATACCATTCCGGGCAAAGGCATCCGCGAAATAGAACGTGATTACCGCTGGCACGGCAAACCCCCACACCAAGATGAAGCAAAACGGTTTTTAGCAGAACTCCGCACGTTACAAGGTAAAATCGTAAGCGAGCATGAATAATATTTGGTCATCTTGGTGTGGGGGCAAACCGCCCGGCAAAGAGGAAGCGGCCGCATTCCTCAACGAACTGCGCACCATGCAGGGGAAGATTACGAGCGAACACCAGTAGCAGCTTATAGCTTAAAGCTTGCAGCTTACAGTATGAAAATCCAATCGTTCAAAGAGCTCATAGTCTGGCAACGAGCGATGGAACTTGTTCGCGAAGTCTATAAAGCGTCAGCCAAGTTGCCCAACACGGAAATGTATGGACTAACGAATCAAATGCGGCGATGCGCTGTTTCAATCCCGTCGAATATCGCAGAAGGCCGGAAACGCGGAACGCAAAGAGATTTTACGCAATTTTTGCGCATTGCCGACGGGTCTGCCGCCGAGCTCGAGACTCAAATATTGCTCGCATGTGACCTGTACCAGGTCAAAGAATTTGAACGTTCGAAGGAGTTGTTGAGCGAAGTACAGAAGATGCTAGGGGCTATAATCAGGACGTTCTCTCTGCAAGCTGCAAGCTATAAGCTGCCAGCTCGAAAAAAACAACATGCCTAATACTGACCAATATCTGAAGGCCGATATCTTCGACTCTCCCGATCAGGCTGCTACCCGCGAGGGATTCGGCAAGGGACTCGTGGAGGCGGCTGACGCGGATGAGCGCATTGTCGCACTGTGCGCCGACCTCACCGAGAGTACGCGCATGGAAGCGTTCGCCAAGAAATACCCGCAACGGTACATTGAAGTGGGTGTCGCCGAGCAAAATCTTGCCGCACTCGCGAGTGGATTTGCGGCATACGGGAAAATCCCGTTCATCACTTCATATGCGACATTCTCGCCGGGACGCAACAACGAGCAAATCCGCACCACGATATCGCTCAATAATGTGCCGGTAAAAATAGTCGGCTCACACGCGGGAGTCTCGGTCGGCCCAGACGGAGCGACGCATCAGGCACTTGAAGATATCGCACTGATGCGTGTCCAGCCGAATATGACGGTCGTTTCGCCGTGTGATGCGGAAGAGGCGCGCAAAGCGACGCTCGCGGCGGCAAAATGGAACGGGCCGGTCTATATCCGGCTCGCACGCGAGAAAACGCCCATCATGACCACTGCAGAAACTCCTTTTGAGATCGGCAAAGCAAACCTTGTATGGCAAGGTAAGACCTTGCCACAGACGGTGATTTTTGCGACGGGGCCGCTGGTACACAATGCGCTTCTTGCCGCGCAGGCGCTCGAGAAGGAAGGCCTTGCGGTGAATGTGGTGAACGTGCACACTATCAAACCTTTGGACAAAGAAACAATCGTGCGCGAAGCGCGCGCGGCTGGTGCGGTCGTTACGGTAGAAGAGCATCAAATAGCAGGCGGACTCGGAAGCGCGATAGCGGAGTTGCTTGCGCAAGAATGCCCCGTGCCGCAGGAGTTTGTCGGTGTACGCGACCTGTTCGGACAGAGTGGAACGCCCAAGGAGCTTATCGAGCACTACGGACTCGGTGTGTCGCATATTGTCGATGCAGTGAAGAAAGTTTTGCAGCGAAAGACGTCATGAAAATGAATCCGGACGAGCGTTGGCATCCAAAAGAAAAAGAAACACAACCGATACTGTCACGACGGAAGTTTATTATCGGCGGCGCTCTTGGCCTCGCAGGATTAGCCAAACTCTCAAAGTTGTCGAATGAAGACAAGTGGGCAAACGAAAAGGTGGATGCCGACGCGACATTATCAGGCCCTGCTGCCTCTTCTGAATCCTCCGAGGGGTTTCTTGAGCTCAAAGAGAACAAGCGTGAATACGACACGCGCGAGATTGCGGGCAGGCCGTTCGGCTACCCTATCAGCGCGTATTTCGGCACCAAAGACCGTATCGGCCCCGTCACGCTCGTCGATTTCCGCTACCGGTTGGCACAGCTGTGGAAGGAGAAGATGATGAGACTCCGTGTGAGCGAAAAAGAGCGACCGGCACTCGCGCACGCGATAGACGACATCGTCATGAGCTACGACCCGGACAAGGCGATGACGATGAGCGCGGGCGCCTATTACCTCGAACTGACCGACTCGCTAAGCGGGGTCCGCGCCGAAGTCGATTGGGACAAAATACACCGCGCGTTCCGCTTCAGCGGGCCGCAAAATGCCCTGTTCCGTTCTTTTGCACAGAATATCGACGCGAAAACGCTTCTCGCTTTCAACCTCTCCGAAATCATGCCGTCGCAGGGCAATCTCACCTTCAAGGTGTTTGATACGCTCCTAAAAACCGGCGGGTACGAATTTATATCGCGCATCCCTTCGGGCGGCGATGACGAAATGTCGTATGGTCCGGGTCAGATAACCGCCAAGATTTTTCAGGAAGAGAAGAATAAGCGCGGCAGTGTCGCCAAGATGGCGGGTATGCTGAAGAGGCCGGATATGATAACGAAAGACATCGCTCAAGTGCGGGACAGACAGCATCACATGGCCTCGTATCTGGATGCGTTGTTCAACATCGGGCTCCTCGTGCAGAAACTAAAGCTGTCGGACGAGCAGGCGACTGCCCTCGTGAGAGAGCCGGTTGGAGACGATGTGCGTATGTTTATCAGCGGCGCTCACAATAGGCCGGCCGATGCGATTGATTCTTTTGAGCGGTTTGCCAAGGCATACGTGGCGGCGCGCAAGCAAGGCGGACAGGCGCGTCCGCGTTTCATTACATTCTGCACGCAGAGAATCGCTCCGTATGTTGGGCGCACGCTGGCGAACCTCGAGGAGGTGCGCCGTCAGGGTTCTCTGGGCTAAAGCGCGGTCGCTTTGAAGTCGGCGGGGCGTTTGGCGTACCATTTTTTGATTCCTTTTTCGGTGAG
Organism: Candidatus Kaiserbacteria bacterium RIFCSPHIGHO2_02_FULL_55_25; assembly: GCA_001781335.1. Lineage (GTDB taxonomy): Bacteria > Patescibacteriota > Minisyncoccia > Phycocordibacterales > UBA2100 > UBA10103. The sequence goes on from MFLL01000003.1 coordinate 7,458, forward strand.
TGTTCCGAGTTGAGCGTGCACAGCCTGCACTCCGGCGGCCGCATTTATCAGTCCGCGCGCGAGCGCGTCTTTGGGAGCGAGACCTTTGATCAGGTAGGCCACTGTCGTCGCTGCAGTCACGTCCCCCGCGCCCGTCCGCGAAACCGGCGGCGCAGGATCGGGGTACATGGGGATGTGCCACGCGCCGCTTTCGTCGAGAATATTCGATCCATTGGGCCCATCCGTGACGACAACCACCTTCGGGCCGAGTGCGCGGACGCCCTCCATGAGTTTTTTCACGTCGCCCCCGGTCGTGCCCAAAATGGATTGCGCCTCCTCTTTGTTGCAGATGAAAATATCAGCCGCAGCGTACACGTCCTTCAGAGCCTGATACCCCATATCTATTTGATTGGTATTCGGCTGAAAAGCGAGTTTGATGCGGTTATCCGTACAGTAGCGACCCACGGAATTTTGGAATGCTTGTTCCCCCGAAGAAGAGAAATACAACCAGTGCGGTGACTCGGGAAACGACGGGATAACTTTTGGATACGGGTGGTGTTTGACCAATATTGTCCGCTCGGCACCATACTGCAAAATGTAGTAATAGTTCGTTTTCATATTTTTGTGGACCGTGACGTATTCGGTCGCAACGCCACGTGATTGGAGCGACTCCAAAATCTTCTTTCCGTTGCCGTCATCGCCGACCGATGAAACGAGTGCGGCAGAGAGTCCGAGTTTGGCAACGCAAAGAGCCGCATTAGAGGAATTGCCTGTTGCCCATACTTCTGTCGCTGATTCATACGGAAGTTTCGTACCAAAAGGCATGCACAGCTCAACAACGCCGTGACTGGTCAGCGCCTCGGCGTTTTGGAGCTTGATAAAGCAGTCTGTCGTCACATCGCCAATCCCAATAAAGTCATATTTCATGTGGACAGTTTATCATGAGGTGAATGCTATGATGTTCGCATGCAAACCTTGCGGGAAGCCATAGAAAAAGCGCGGGAGAAGGGTGTCGCGCTGGGGCATTTCAATGTTTCCGATTCAAATCAGTTCAATGCAATTATCGCGGCCGCCGTCGCCGCGAATATGCCGGTCGTTGTCGGCGCATCCGAGGGCGAACGGAAATTCTTCGGGGTACGAGCGCTCGCCGCAGTTGTCGCTTCCGCCCGCGCCTCGGGCGTGCAGGTCTACCTCAATGCCGACCATACGTATTCGGTGGAGCTGGTGAAAGAGGCGATAGATGCCGGCTTCGATTCGGTCATTTTCGACGGGAGTCATTTGCCGCTCGAGGAGAACATCGCGCAGACGCGCGAAGCGGTCGCATACGCCCGCGGGTGCGGGCGCGAAGTGCTGGTGGAGGGTGAGATAGGCCGCATCGGTACGTCGTCGAAACTTTTGGACAAAGCACCCGATGATATTGATAAGGAGCTCACGTCGCCCGACGAGGCGGCGCGTTTCGTCCGCGAGAGCGGCGTCGACCTGCTTGCGCCCGCGGTCGGCACCATGCACGGACGTCTCAAGAGCGGAGAGATGCCGCGCATCGACACGAAGCGCATCGAAGAAATCCGCGAGGCCGCCGGCGTGCCGCTTGTCTTGCACGGAGGCTCCGGCTCGAGCGACGAAGATTTTGTTGCGGCAGTCAGGGCAGGAATTGCACTTGTACACATCAACACCGACATCCGCGTCGCCTACCGCAAGGGTATCGAAGCGGGACTTGCAAAAGACGCCGATGAAATCACACCGTACCGGTTTCTCGCGCCCGGTGTCGAGGGTGTGAGGCAGGTAACCGAGCAGTACATACGATTGTTCGCGCGTTCGTAAACAGCGTCCGCCGGAATGGTTTCCGACGTCGAGACTTTCGCACAAATCTCCGCCGGAAACCATTCCGGCGGACGTACAGAGAGAGTGCAAAAACTTGTTTTTTGGATTTTAGTCAGTATACTACGGGGCCATGACACTGACATTGGAAGTAAAACCGCGCGATTCGAAAGAGTCGGCAGAAGCGCTGCGCGAGCGCGGCGCCGTCCCCGCCGTGTTTTACGGACCCAAAGAGGCGTCAACCGCCGTTGTCGTCGATGGACGCAAACTGACCTCTATCTGGAAGCAGGCGGGCGAGACCACCATCATCACGCTTACGGGCGTGGGCGACGCGAAGGATACTCTCATTCACGATGTGCAATTCCATCCCGTGACCAGCGCCCTTTTGCACGCGGATTTTTACGTACTTGAAAAGGGTAAGAAAATCACCATCAAAGTCCCGCTCGTATTTGAAGGTGCGGCGCCTGCAGAGAAGGCCGGACACATCGTGGTCAAGACGATGCACGAAATCGAAATCGAGGTCGCGTCCGCCGAGCTGCCGCACAATCTTCCTGTCGACCTTTCCGTTCTCGAGAATGTCGGCGATCACATTACTGCCGCACAGGTCAAACTGCCGGCGAGTGCCACACTGCTTACAGACGCGCACGAAACCGTCGCATCGGTCACCGCATTCGTTGAAGAGAAGATAGAGGAGCCGGTCGTCGCGCCCGTTGTGGAAGGTGCGGAAGGCGCGGTACCCGCAGAGGGCGCAGAAGCCGTTCCCGCCGCGACGGAGGCAAAGCCCAAGGTCGAATAAAGAGCTCGTCGGCCCCACTTCTGAAAGACACGCGTATTCGCCTGCTGGCGAATCTGCTCCTCTCGCCGCCGCCGCGGCTGCGAGGGGCCTTTCAGAAGTGGGACCGAACTCGCTCGATTCATGAAGCGGGCCGCCCCTATGGGGCGGCCCGCTTGGTATACTGGAGTAAACTGTATGCGTTCGGGCTTTCTTTTTATATTGCTGCTGTGCGTATTCACGCTGTATCCGTTTTCACCCGTGCACGCGCAGGTGGCAGACGCACAACAACGTGCCGAGCTCCAAGCCCAGCTTGACCAGATAGAGCGCGATATCTCCAACAATCAGGGCACGCTCACCGACCTGCAAAAACAGCGCACGACGCTTGAGCGCGATATCAGTATTCTCGACAACAAGATAAAAACAGCCCAGCTGCAAATCAAACAGACGGACCTGACGCTAAAAAAGATAGGAGGCGACATTTCGGGCAAGCAGACGGCTATCAAGCAAGTCGACAGTAAGATGGTGGCGGGACAGAAATCTCTCGCACAGCTACTCCGGCAGACGCGGCAAATCGACGACATTCCGATGGCGACACTCATCCTGTCTTCCGGCTCCATCTCGGATGTGTTTCAGGAGATAGATAATTTCGAAACATTGCAGAAAGCGCTCGGGGAGTCGTTTACGCAGATGGAAGTCCTGCGCTCCGACCTCGCCGCGCGCAAACAGGCGCTGGAGGAGAAGCAGGTAGAAGCACAGCAGGTGCGGACCGCGCAGGTGATTGCGAAACAAGCAGTGCAGAACGACGAAAAAGAAAAACAAAGCATCCTCACACAGACAAAGGGGCAGGAGAAAACCTATCAGCAGATAATCGCCGACAAACAGAAGCAAGCGGCCACCATACGCGCGGCGCTTTTCGGCCTGCGCGACTCGGCGGCAATCCCGTTCGGTACCGCGTATCAGTACGCAAAGGAGGCGTCGGTGAAGACGGGAGTGCGCGCGGCGCTCACGCTCGCGGTACTGCGTCAGGAGACGAATCTCGGTGAGAACGTGGGCCAGTGTCTCATGACCAATTCTCCCAACAAGGGTGACGGAAAGGGGAAGAATACCAACCGCATAATCTCCAAAGTTATGAAACCAAACCGCGACGTGGACCCGTTTTTGGCGATAACGGCCGAGCTTGGCATCAACCCGTTCTCGCAGGTCGTATCTTGCCCGCAATCCGTCGGGTACGGCGGCGCGATGGGGCCTGCGCAGTTTATTCCCTCCACGTGGATGCTCTATAAAAACAGGCTTGCCAATGTTACAGGACAAAATCCTCCCGACCCGTGGAGCGCCCGCACGGCGATATTCGCGACGGCACTTCTGATGGCTGATAATGGTGCGGATGGGGGAACGCTTGCGGCGGAGCGCAAAGCCGCGCTCAAATATTTTGCCGGTAGCAATTGGAACAAGCCGGCAAATGCGATTTACGGCACCCGCGTCATGGAATATGCCGAATCGTATCAGGCGGACATCAACATTCTCGACGGCAAGTAGCCGGCAGTATACACAAGTCTGACTTCCGTACGGAAGTCAGACTTGTGTGGATATGAGATAATGTCTACATGCGGGTACAGCCTTTTGGGGTAGGTTCGTTCGTACATGTGGTCAAACGCGGCGCTCGCGGATTGCCGATAACGCGCGACGAGAGGGATCGAGAACGATTTATGCGGCTCCTGTACTATTTGAATGATGAGTACCAAAGTGAAAATTGGGAACTGGACGTTCGATACCTAAAAAGTCTTCAGTGGCCAAAGCAGTGGCCGGAGCATCGCCCGCTTGTCAAAATACTCGCGTGGACTTTGATGCCC
>MFLL01000004.1 GCA_001781335.1 Candidatus Kaiserbacteria bacterium RIFCSPHIGHO2_02_FULL_55_25
TGATGTCCTGGGCTGCACACGCGCTACAATGGCCGTTACAAAGGGGCGCAATGGGGTAACCCGGAGCAAATCCTTAAAAGCGGCCTCAGTTCGGATTGGGGTCTGCAACCCGACCCCATGAAGCTGGAATCGCTAGTAATCGTGGGTCAGCCACACCACGGTGAATACGTTCTCAAGCCTTGTACTCGGGTCGTCATGCGATCGAGTACGCTAGTTGGTGCCCTACTCGTCTTACGACGGGCAAGGAAGTCCAGCCGTAGAAGTTCATAGTTCTGCGAAGCGAAATCACAGTTAATCGAGGCGACTCGGTTAGTGAAGGGTGAAAGTAGCAGTATCTAGCTTGAATGTCAGTTTGTGGCGTTGGATGGAGGTGACTCTGCGAGTACAGGAGGAAACTTCTATGAAAAGAAAAAACTATCCAACGTGTAGTGACATCGAGATAGATATACACAGTGTATCGGTTACCGTGAGAGATCTTGCACAATCCTCGAGGTATACTAACCTTGAGGTATGAGCCGCGAGCAATCGCCTCAAATACTATGCAAGAAGTCAGCAGAGTTCGTAGTACCAGACGTGAAAAACTGTGGGCCGAAAAGGACCGCAGGCGCAATGAAAAGTTGCAGAAACCGTATGGGAAGGAACAAATTCAAAGGAAGAAATTAAATCCGCACTATGTAGTCGGATTTATAGATGGTGAAGGCTCGTTCTCGATAAGTATTGGTAAGCATAAGACTCTGAAAAGAGGTTATGAGGTCCGGCCGGAATTCGAAATCGAAGTACGGAACAACGACCAAGAAATTCTAGACAGAGTCCTCATCACTATCGGAGCGGGAAGGATATATGATCTCTCATACGAGAGATACGGATGGTACCCCCATGCGAAGTACAAAATTACGAGCATTTGGGACCTGAAGGAATATCTTTTTCCGTTTCTTGACAAGTATCCTCCGCAAGCGAAAAAAGGTAAGTCGTATCAGCTTTTTCGGAGAATCGTTCTCATGGTCTGCGACAAGCAGCACCTGAGCGACGAGGGCTTCGAAAAAATTGTTCAACTACGAGCCGAACTTCGTATGTTGGGGAAAAAAGCAAAAACCTTTGGAAGCCGCGAGGGTGCGGGAAAACCGCTTGCCCCGTGGCGTGAGACAACTAATTCGGTAACGAATAGTTGAACCAAATACCGCCCGTCAACTCAGGGAAGTTGGAAGTGCCCGAAGCTCATCCTTGCGATGGTCCAAGGCAAATTCAATGACAAAGAGTAAGTCGTTGGTGCATTCTGCATCGGTTGCGACGCTAGGGAGTAATCCCTAGAAAAATAAAATTGGCTATATGCTGGAAACACTGAGAATCCTGGGCTACAGCTTGATATAATCAGGTTGTGACAATGCTACAGGTGCAGAAAATCAGCAGGGAAGTCCTCTGTCTGTCTGAAAACAGACATGACCCCTCAGAGACTACACGCCGATCGCCTTTGATAGTTTGGGATTTATCCTGAGCTTGTCGAAGGATGATGATATAGTCCATGCCTTATGGCGACATAGGGGTAAATCATGAACAAGGCACGGGTAGCGGAAGCTGCTCGTGGATTCATTCCAAAATTGGACGTTGAATCCCGCCCCAGTTTGTAAAAACTGGAGCTGGAGGAAACTGATAGTCGATTTGAGCGTCTCGATCGAGCGCTCAACAGGAAATTGTATTCATCCTCAACTGATACATGACCGACCGGGAAAGACTGGTTGTTTGGACGAAACAAAAGAGTGTGTATGAGAATAGTTGTTAGTTTGTAGTTGCTAGTTGCTAGTGCAATCAAAAAACGCCGACTCCTTCTGGAGCACGGCGCTTTTTGCGTTATCGCATCGCGACTTACGCAAGTTTCTTGAAGACATAGAACGGGACCTTGTCTTTCCGCCCGTTCGCGAATCCGTATTTCGGCTGTCGCGGATCGGTCACGTAATCAGGCTCACATTCACGGTAGCGCTCGAGGTCTTCTGCCTCGGCACGCATCGCACCGCCTCGCGGGACGATAACCGCGACAAATTCCATTCGCGGCGATTCGAAGGACTTGTCCACCGAGCGTTGTTCAACAAGCACGTATCCGCCTCTCCGCAGGTCCCGTATGCGCGACTCGAACGGCGCATGTGAGCGTACGTCGAGCACCAAGTCGTACTGCGCTCCGGGTGCGGTGTCCTCGGCCTTTGCACAGACGACGAAGGCGTTCGGAAACTGCCGCTTGATCTCATCGAGTCCGCTTTGCGTCGGGTCTAGATAGATGATGTTCGCCGCGGGAAATGCGACAGACGGGCTGGCGTCGGCCCCGCAGCCGGGATAAAAGACAGTATTTGGCTTGCCGAATCGCACAGCAAAAGCCTTGCAGGCGGCGACAAGCGGCGGATATGTCGACATGGAAGCACTCCTGTTTCTGCGGCCAAGCTATCAAATCTTGTATGGTAAGGCAACGTGGCACACGCCTCCTATGAGATTCATACGCCATGCTACATACTCGCTTCATTATTCCACCGGCTATAATGGCGGAATAAGGTGTCAGGTACCTTTTCTATTTAAACAAATCCGCGTGCGTACCGGTGCGGACGGGGGATCTCATGTGCCGTAGAGATTGGCATGCGTGTCTATATCAATGAGACGTATGGTGTCGCTGTCTACTTGCTCGTAAACAAGACGCCAATCTCCAGTGACGTTTATCGAGCGTTGGTGGCGGCGCACGCCGTGTAATTTGTGGTTGTTGAGAATGGGGTCGAAGGGATTGTCAACGAACAGGCGAAGTCGATCCGCCAGTGCCTGACGGATCTTTTTCGGTAGCTTAGCGGTCTTTTTCTTGAAGCTACTCCCGAATATTTGATGCATATTTCAAATGTCTACTACTTTTCGAGCCCGAGCGCACTGATTACATCCTCCACGTCAGCATACTCTTTGTACTTTTCCGGGCGTGCGTCCATGTCGCTACACAGTTTTTCCCATTCCGCGATTTTTTCCGGCCGAGGGTGCAACGAAAGCGTAATACTGCCATCGCGAACGAACTGCATGATGTGGGCATTGACGATGGTCGTAACGGGAACACCGATCTGGGCGGAGATCTTTTTAAGATCGCCCTTCAATTTTTTATCCATTTTTATGGTCAATGTCGTATTCATACCAATATACTACTTTTGGTACGATTTCTTGTCAAGCAAAAAGCGCCCTTCGACGACGCTCAGGGCGCTTTTTGTTTTGGTTAGATGCAGTATGTCTTGAGCGGGGCGAATCCGTTGAAGCCGACGGACGAGTAGCTCGACGTGTAGGCGCCCGTGGCGTGGATGCGTATGCGGTCGCCTACTTGGAGCGAGAGCGGGAGGCGGTACTGGAATTTCTCGTAGAGGATGTCGACGGAGTCGCACGACGGCCCCGCGAGTATCACAGGACCGGTGGCGCCTTTCCGGCCGACTACCTCGATACGGTATTTGATTGCTTCGTCGTGAGTTTCCGCCAAGCCGCTGAATTTGCCGATATCGAGATATACCCAGCGCGTGTCGTCGCCATACGATTTTTTTGATATGAGTACTACTTCGGCCTCGATGACACCTGAGTCGCCGACAAGCGAGCGACCCGGTTCGATGATGATTCGCGGGAGGTTCTCGCCGAAGTGTTCAGTCATCGCCGCCTGAATTGCAGCGGCATACGCCTCGACAGGCTCCACGGAATCGCGGTAGTGGGCGGGAAGTCCGCCGCCGATATTCACCATTTCAAGCGAAATGCCGGCTTGTTTGAGCGACGCAAAAAGCTCCGCGGTTTTCTCGAGCGCGAACGCCCACTGGTCGGTGCGAGTCTGTTGGGATCCTACGTGGAATGATACGCCGTACGGCTGCAGGCGGAGCGCTTTCGCCTTGATGAGAAGGTCGCGGGCCATGTCCACCTCGCAACCGAATTTGCGGGAGAGCGGCCAATCAGCACCCTCGCAGTTCATGAGCAGACGGCAGAACACTTTTGCATCGGGGGCGGAGCGTGCGAGCTTGAGAAGCTCTGCTTCGGAATCAAACGCGAACATGCGCACGCCGCGCTTGTACGCTGAAGCAATATCGGTTTCTTTTTTTATGGTGTTGCCGAACGAGATTTGCTGCGGCTTCGCTCCGGCGCTCATCACGAGCTCAATTTCTGCGGGGCTCGCGACATCAAAAAACGAGCCGAGAGAAACGAGCCGGGTGATGACCTCGGGCGCGGGATTTGCCTTGACCGCGTAGTAGACCTCGGCGGCGGGCAGGGTACTGCGCAGTGCGAGGTAGTTGTCGGCGATTACATCCAAATCAACGACGAGCGCAGGCGTCTGCGGATTGTGTTGTGCGATAAAGCGGGAAATCTTATCAAGCACCGGCGTAGACCGAAGCTTCACCGACGGACTTTTCTTTTGGAGACGGTTTGCTGTTCGTGAGGACCCCTCACGCACCGGCAACGTCCCACTTCGTGTTTCCATTTCTGATGTGCATAACTAATTGGCTGACAATATTTGTATAGTACATGCCTGTGAGGGAAATGACGGGTCGCGGGCACTCGGGTGTGTATAACCTGCCTGTGGCAGGATTTGTCGTCTTCGCTCGGGAATCATGAATGCAAGCATTCGCTATGTCCCTCGCTAGCCGCCATAAGTCCGCGTGTACCGGATTTTTCAAAAAGACTCGCCGGGCCCCCGCATGGGACCCGGCGTTACAAAATCGAAACTTGGTCGCTCGATCAAAATGCCGGTTGGACTGGCGGCGGGATTTCCACCATGTGCCTGCCTCGCGGGCGATCAGTGGCCACTTTCAGCTTATTGCTACGATTTTTGCCGCGGCGCTTACGGTGCCTTGCTTGCCAAAGCCCCCCGTTGCATTTCAGTTCCTGATGCTTGCGCCTGCTCCGGCAGCGAGTTTTTGGTCCCATCGCTTCCTCTTCCCATTGCTGTATCCGGCTACCCTAGTTCCAGCTGTTTTGAAAAGTAGCATAGGGGCGTCATTTTTGCTACTATCGCCATTACGCGAATGCGCCGTAAGCAAAGCTTTCTAGCGCGTCGCTCGGAGAACATGTGAATGCAAGCATTCCCATGTCGCCCCTCGCTAGCGCTAGTAGTTCAGTGGTAGAACGCTGTCCTGATAAGACAGAGGTCGAAGGTTCGATTCCTTCCTGGCGCACCCGAAGCAAAACGCTCCCTTGTGGAGCGTTATTGCGTCGGGAGCAGGAATCGAAAGCCGCAGGCCGACGGGCCGAGGCGGGGTCGCGCAACTTCCCAGCAGGGAAGTATGTGTGACCGATTCCTTCCTGGCGCACAAAAGACAGAGATACCTGCCCTGCGGCAGGTTTTCTGCTTTTGTGCGGGCCGGAGCGATGTTGCGCGAGTACGCGCAACCGCGAGGCAGGGTCGTGGAATTTTGCGGCTGACGAGCCGCAAAATATCCCTGACCACACTTAGGTTAGTCGAACTGAGTGTCACTTCTCATCCAACGAATCGGGGTATCCGCGCCGTATAACATTGCCGTCGCCGACAATGTTCACGTTGCCGGCGCCTTGCTGAACGCTGTTTGTTCGTGGACCGCTTTGCACCACATTACTACCGCTACCTTCTTGGATGATGACCACATCTTTTCGTATCTTATCCTTATTTACGATTATGTTCGTGCCGCCTCTCGTTGTTTGATAAATGTGTGAAATCTTGGGGTCCAACTTTGCTCCGTCAAGTAGATTTACCTGGCCGGGACCAGCGGCCTGAAAAACGGTCGTGTCTTTGGGCAGCTTGTTTATCATGGGGTCCTGTGTTCCTGCCACATCATGTGAATACTGATAAATGGTTTGTGCTTCGGCCACGGTTGTTGGGATGCCTGACTCAGCTGCAGCTGCCATGCCGATTGCCGCGAGCATCGCTTTTCCTCTCGACATTTTCTTACTGCGGTCCAAGTTCTCATTCATGCGGTAATGATACCCTCTGCGCTTGAACTGCCGATGCTGTCTGTGGACAGATAAAAAACGTATAATAGGCCGATGAATTATCGGGTGCAGGGAGGCAAACAACTTTCGGGGACGGTCACGACCAACATCTCCAAGAACGCCGCAGTAGCGCTACTCGCGGCGTCGCTTCTCAATCGCGGCGAGACAATATTGAAGCGCATGCCGCGTATCGAGGAGGTGAAGCGCCTCATCGAGGTTATGGAGAGCATTGGCGTAAAAATCGCGTGGAATATCAATGGCGACATGAGCATCAAACCGCCGAAGAAATTCGATCTCTCGAATATCAACCGTGCATCCGCCGAGAAGACGCGCTCCATCGCACTATTCATTGCACCGCTTGCCCACGCACTCGAATCATTCGATTTGCCGGCGCCGCGAGGATGCGATCTCGGTAAGAGAAGCCTCGGAGCACACGTCGACGCGCTCGCGAAGCTCGGAATCCAAGTAACCGGAGACGAAGCTGTGCACTCGTACCATGTGGAGAGCAACGGCAAGCATCCGGCAGAGCTTGTAATGTTTGAGGCGAGCAACACAGGTACCGAAAATACCCTGATGGCGGCCGCGCGCATAGACGGCGTTTCCACTATCAAGTTCGCCAGTGCGGATTACATGGTCCAGGACCTCTGCTATTTCCTGGAGCAGTGTGGCGTGAAGATCGACGGCATCGGTACCTCGACCCTCGTCGTGCATGGCAAGAAGGATATCGAGGAGAGTGTCACCGGATATCCGAGTGAAGACCCGATAGAGTCAATGTTCTTCTTCTCGCTCGCGGCAACGACCGGTTCTGAACTGACAGTCGAGCGGTGTCCTATCGATGTGCTGGAGCTGGAGTTGCTAACGCTTGAAAGCATGGGCCTTCACTACGAGCGTGGGATTCCGTACACCGCCGAGAATGGTAAAACGCGATTGGTAGACATTATCATCAAACCCTCAACGCTTATTGCGCCACCGGAGAAAATCGCAGCGCGCCCGTTCCCTGGAATCAATACGGACAATCTTCCATTTTTCGTTCCCATCGCGACGCAGGCACAGGGCGACACGCTCATTCACGACTGGATGTACGACGGCCGCGCTCACTGGTATTTGGAAATCAACAAACTGGGTGCGCATGCTGAATTGCTTGACCCGCATCGAGTGCTTATCAAAGGTCCGACGCCCCTGCATGGCGGGGAAATCGAAGCGCCTCCGGCGCTCCGCCCTGCGACCATGCTCCTCATTGGCATGCTCGCCGCAGAAAGGGAGTCGACGCTCTTTAATGTCTATCCTATAAACCGCGGCTATGAAAATCTCCACGAACGCCTGAAAACTCTCGGCGCCTCCGTCGAGGCGGTGGAATAAGCCGTATTGTTTAATTTGTCCGACCGGACGAGATAAACAAGTGCTATTATCCCTAAATAACGCGGATTTTCTTGGCGGCGACCATCGCTTTTTGCGGGCTTCGGCGACGGTTTTGCCTGTGGCGAGCATGACGGCCATACGGCGGTGGCTGGAGCACCGGTGCTTTCGTAAAGGTGGAAATTGGCTACAATGCACACCACGGGCATGTGGCGGAATTGGTATACGCGTACGTCTCAGAAGCGTATCCCGCAAGGGTTGGGAGTTCGAGTCTCCCCATGCCCACCGTTGATATGAGTGAAGCCGAAACATTCAAGTACAGTAGGGCGTGGCAAGTGGTGTATAAGACATACCCGCCCGTATTGCGGGTCCTCGAAAAAATGGGTTTCCATTCGGGAAGACAGCCGTGGTCTCTTGGCACTTTGAATGCGAAGTATGGCGGGGAAGACCTCAGGCGTTTACTAACGGCTGCGGGTTTTGAACCGGCAATTCTTGCATGGAAGGATTCGGATGAAGTGCTAAGTATGCGAAAGGTTGATAAGCGTGTCTTCCAATGGCACATACGACTACACACCGACGGGGAGATTCGCGGGCATTACGAGTACTCATCCGAGGGAAATCCATGGAGACACACATTTGAGTTTGAGGAAGCGTTTAAACCCGATCGAGAGTTTTTTGCCCCACTCTTAAGAGAGTACTTGGTTGTTGAGCCTTCAGCGAATAATTCATCATGAAAGTTTCCCCGATACATACAAATGTATTTAAAGAAGGAGAGGACCTGCTTTTTTTCATTGCAAAGCACGTACCGAAATTGAAGGACGGTTCGGTGCTCGTCGTGACGTCGAAAATAGTCGCACTCGCCGAGGGTGCCGTTGTAACGGCTCCGACGCCGCGCGCAAAGGATGCGCTGATACATGCGGAGAGCGATTGGCAGCTTCAGGCGAAGGGCGGAAAAATAACTCTCAAAGACGGGCTTTTGATGTGGAATGCGGGCATTGATGAATCAAATGCAAAAGGAAATATCATTCTTCTGCCGAAGGACAGCTTTGCCTCCGCACAAAAGCTGCAAAAAGCCTTGAAACGGAAGTACAAAATAAAAAAGCTCGGCGTCATCGTCTCCGACAGCCGTGTGATGCCTTTGCGCGCCGGTGTCGTCGGTGTTGCGCTCGGCTATGCGGGGTTCAAGGGTGTGCGTGATTATCGCGGCAAAAAAGATATTTTCGGGCGTAGGTTGAAAGTCACGCAAACTAATGTGGCTGATTCGCTCGCGACCGCGGCCATCGTCGCAATGGGCGAGGGGAATGAACGGCAACCGCTCGCAGTCATCGAAAACGCCCCCGTCGTGTTTTCCGGGCGGGTCAACAAAAAGGAACTTCTAATTCCAATGAAAGACGATATGTACGCGCCGCTGTTCAGGAGTGTTGCCCGGAGTCGCCGAACGAAAAACTAGATTCCCCGTTTCCTCCTGTACTTGAGCCCAAGCGCGGTGAGGAGAATCAAAAAAGGCACGAGAAGAATATATTGCCATAGGTCCGTTGAGTCCACGCTCAGCGCCGCGCTCGCCGCTTGTGCTCCCGTCGTTGTGTCCGCCTCTACGGGTGGTTCGGTTGTCGGAGACGGCACCGTCTCGTCTTGCGCGGCGGGACCCACGTCTTGTGGCGGCACCAAAGAAGTGACGGCCGTTGAAACGGTGTACGTCGGCGTGGCCTCCGAAACCACGGTCGATGTTGCTATTGTGGCAGATACCGGCTTGGCGAAAGAAGAGAGCAAACTATCCCATGTCGCCCGCCTGATTGCCGGGATAGCGTACGCGGTCGCCCACACACGGTCATTGGTCGACGACGCATGTACGCCGCCGTCGCTATCTTGGAGTGTCGCGAGGTAGTAATCGGGGGTGTAGCTGTCCTGTTGCCAGTCGGTCGCGGTGCCGTTCATGGCGGCGATTGCCTGAAGCATCCAGCTTGAGGAGTATGGGTCTCCGAAACTGCCGTCTTTGACCTGCTTGCCGCGAAGCGAGCCCGTAGCTTTGCTTATCGCATGACGCACCTCGCCGCTATTTCGCACGAGCGCGAGAGCTTGAATAGCGGCGGCGGTGAGGTCGACGCTGTCATTCCACAGACCGTTGGCTCCTTGCTTCGAAAGAATGAATGCAGTGGTCGATGCGATAATCGGGTCATTTGTTTCGTATCCGGCATGCAGGAGCGGGAAGATTGCGAATATGTCGTCGTTGACGAGCGACGGGTCGCCGAACTGTGTCCCATCGAACGAGCGTACGATAGGCTCAATGTAATCAACCGGTGTGCCCGAGTACGGGTTTATCCCGAGCGCCTGAAGCGCCATCGCGTGGCGCTCGTTGTCTGTCACGATAGTTGATATCACCGGGTGCGCCACTTCGTATGCCGTGAGCTTTGCGCGCAGTGCGGGCGACTCTCCGAGCGCCGACGCTATTGCAACCCAGTCGTTGAGCATGGGTGACCCGAAAGAGCCGTCGGGATTCTGGATGCTCTCCAAGTAGCGGAATGCGGTCTGCACATCGAACGGCGGATGCATCCAGATGCCGCCACCCCCACCGCCTGCAGTTGTCGCTACAGGTGGGCTTATCAGCGTGCCGATTTTGAACAACACCGGAGAGCCAGTGTCTGTGCTTGTCATCCAATCGGTGAGCTGGAAGGAGAGCGTGTCTCCTGAGGCAACAGTCATGTCGCTGAGGCCGACGGCCGCCTCGGTGCCGTTTTGAGAAATCTTCCAATACTCGGTCGCTCCTGCCGCCGTGCCGTTGAGGCTAATAAGCATGAGGCCGAACGAAAAGTTCTGCAGGGAGTATGCGGTGACGACGTTTTGCTCCTGTGCGGCGACCAACGCGCAAATACCGAGGAACTGCGAGGTTACATACGTATGCGCGGTGCCGACGCTGTCGGACGCGGTGCAGTGGTCGGCCACGTTGACGGACAGTATCGGAGGAGGCGGGGGTGGCAGTATATCCGCAAAGGAGACAGAGGGGGCGATGACGATAAGAGCGATTCCGATGCGCGCGAACAGTTTCATATGAGTAGTGAATTAGAAATAATGTTAATAACTCTTTTCAAAACGCCACTCCACCGTGTCACCGGCATGAATGGTCGCGTTTGAGGCCCCGAGGTCGGACGATTTTCCGTTCACATAGAGAATCCAGTACTTTCCGTCGCCGTTCTTCTCCCTGTTAATAGACTCGACGAAGAATCCGAGTGACGGATAGTCTTTTCCCGTGAAGGCGAAATCGCTTGTCGAAGTCAGTGAGCGCATCAACTCAAGAACATTTCCACTTCCGGCGATATGTGCCGCGTACGTCTTCGTTCCTGCTTTCAGCGTGACGTTGTCCGCGACGGGAAGGGGGGCGCTCGTTGTCGCGACGGTCGTTGTTGCCGGCGCGGTCGGATACACTTCACGATTATTGTGAACAATGGCCACCGCCGCGAGAGCGAGTGCGACACCAGCGATGATGAGAAGTGTTTTTTTCATGATTGTTCGTACGGCCCACCCTTCTTCGCTAAAGCTACGAAGGGTCATTTTGTCGAAGACAAAATGAAAAATCCCCGCCCGAAGCAGAGATTCTGAAAACACGCGCGCCTAATGACCGCATGATTTCCTGCTCGGGATAACGCTTAACCGATAATCGGACTTTGACCGTTGCGGCACAGTGAGGGAATTACACCCTGCTTCCTATTCGCCGTTTCTATTTTGGCGAATTCCCGCTCGCGCGAGACAGTTAAACGTGGAGGCGCATTGTATTCCCGCTATAGATATGTGCAAGTGGATAACTCTGACTGTATAGTGTCCGTATGCACGACTACGCGACCCCTTTCAAGGGTAAGCGCATCACCATACTGGGTCTTGGCCTTCTTGGCCGCGGCGTCGGCGACGTGGCATTCTTGGCGAAGTGCGGGGCGAAAGTCCTTGTTACCGACAAGAAAAACGGCAGTGAGCTCGCGGCATCGGTGGAAAAATTGAAACACTATTCGAATGTGCAGTTCAAGCTCGGCGGCCACGACCCCGAAGATTTTAAACACTGCGATATGGTCCTCAAAGCCGCTGGCGTCCGGTTGGATTCACCCGAGGTCGCCCTCGCCCGTCAAAGTGGCATTCCCGTCGTGATGTCCACAGCCCTTTTTGCACACTATGCCGCCGAGGCGGGCGTGAAAATTGTAGGCGTGACAGGTACGCGCGGCAAGTCGACCATAACGCACATGCTCCATCACACACTAAAGTCGGTGGGGAAGCGTGTGCATCTCGGCGGCAACGTTCGCGGACTCTCGACGCTCGCACTTTTGTCGGAGGTGGAAGCCGGCGACATTGCGGTACTCGAGCTCGACTCATGGCAACTACAGGGATTCGGCGAATTGAAAATGAGTCCGCATATCGCGATTTTTTCCAATCTCATGCCAGACCATCAGAATTACTACAAAAATATGGAAGAATACTTTGCTGACAAGGCAAATATTTTCCGCTATCAAAAGCCGGGCGACACCTTCATTGCCGGAAATGGCTTAACAAAGCGGTTGCAAACGCCTCAGCCCGTTGAGGCGTTAGTTCCGGAAGGACTTCCCGCCGACTGGATGCTCAAAGTCCCGGGTGAACATAATCGCCACAATGCGGCACTGGCCGCCGCGGCGCTCCTTGCGCTCGGCCTCAATTCAGAGCAGATACGCGCCGGTCTTGAATCGTTCGAGGGGGTGGAAGGCCGCTTGCAACTGGTGGCGGAAAAGAACGGCGTGAAAATATACAACGACAACAACGCGACCACACCGGAAGCGACGATTGCAGCGCTGAAAGCGCTGCACGAATCGCGAAGCCCGAATCGCGAAGCAGGAATAGTTCTCATTGTCGGAGGTTCCGACAAAGGGCTCGAGTTGGGTAACCTTGCGGCGGAAATACGCAATTCATGCAAAACGGTTGTTTTGTTGTCAGGAACAGGCACTGGGAAATTGGCATCCATTCTTGATTCACGATTCACGATTCCTGATTCTTCTCCTCACGATTCACTTTCCTCTGCGGTGCAAAAGGCGCTCGAACTTGCCTCAGCCGGCGACATCATACTGTTCAGTCCCGCTTTCGCCTCTTTCGGCATGTTCAAGAACGAATACGAACGCAACGACCAATTTTTAGAGATTGTAAATCAACTGCGATGAGTACTCTTCTTGAAATAAGAGGCGTAAAGTGTCTCGTCCAAGATAATCAGGGGAGATTCCTGTTGGTGAAAATCTCATATGCACACAAACAGTGGACCTTGCCCGGTGGTGGTGTTGACGAAAGTGAATCGTTTGAACAAGCCGCCGTACGGGAACTTAAAGAGGAAACTGGAGTTGAGTTGCCGACGCTCAAGTTCTTTGCCGAATACGAAGGCACAAAACCCCATAAACACCCTGTCCGGTGCTTTTATGGGAAAGCAGGGTCGACCGAGGTCACAGCCCAAGCGTCCGAAATAGAAGCAATAGGCTGGTTTCCGATTAATAACCTTCCAGCGAACCGCTCGAATCGAGTCGATGACATAATTGAATTCTTTACTACATCTGAGTTAGCGACGACTCTATGATTCCAAAACACATATACATGGTCGGGATTGGAGGGATCGGCATGTCGGCGCTTGCACAGCTGTTTGCACATCAGGGGAGAGCGCTGAGCGGCTCCGATCGCGAAGAATCTCCGACGATAACATTGCTCTCCCAAAAAGGGATTACGGTCACCGTTGGTCACGACCGGTGCAACGTACCCGCGGATACGGAACTCCTCGTCTACAGCGATGCGGTATGGAGTGACAACGCCGAGCGCATCCGTGCGAAAGAAATGAGTATTCCCGAGATGTCGTATTTTGAGGCGCTCGGCCTCGTGGCGCAGGCGGCACGGACCGTCGCGGTGACCGGCACGCATGGCAAGACGACAACGACCGGCATGCTCGCAAAAGTATTACAGGACGCGGGGGAACAGCCGACCGCAATCGTCGGCTCAATTGTTCAAGATTTTGGCTCGAATTTCCTTGCCGGCAGGGACGACCTGTTCGTCGTCGAGGCCTGCGAGTATCGCGACCATGTCTTGAAACTCAATCCCGACGTCCTTGTCATCACCAACATTGAACTCGACCATACCGATTATTT
>MFLL01000005.1 GCA_001781335.1 Candidatus Kaiserbacteria bacterium RIFCSPHIGHO2_02_FULL_55_25
GCTTCTCGTCGCGCTCGCGTATATGCTGACGTTTGTCTTCCTTTTTCTTTCCGCGCGCAATCGCGATGAGGAGCTTGAGATTTCGCCCCTTATTATACACCTTAAGAGGCACAATTGTCAACCCCTTTTCGCCCTCTGCCGAGGCCACGTGGGCGATTTCTTTGGCCGAAAGCAAGAGTTTTCGGGTTCGTTCAGGGTCGTATGATTTCGGCGCATTTTTCACCTGCCATGCCGGTATCGTTGCCCCCACGAGATATGCTTCGCCGCCGCGCGCGACCACGCGCGCGCCCTTGAGCGAGCCTTGTCCCGCCCTGAGTGATTTCACTTCGTATCCGTACAATGCCAAACCCGCCTCGATTTCTTCGAGTATTGTGTAATCAAACCCTACGCGTTTGTTCTCTACCAGAGCCATGCCGATACTATACAGCTTTTTCGGGAGGAGTTTATCTCACCGACGCATGCCCGCCCTCGATGCCTTTTTTTGAGAGCACGATTTGCCAGAGTTGTGTGTATCGTGAACGGAACATGCCCGCACAAGAGAGCAAGTAATATTTCCACATTCGATAAAACCGTTTACCGTATTTTGCTTCAAGCTGTGGCCATGCACGGTCGAAGTTCTCAAACCACGCCATAAGTGTCTTATCGTAATCAGGCCCGAAGTTATGCCAATCTTCCAAGATAAAGACCCTGTCTATCGCTTCACCGATTTGCGCGACCGAAGGCAGGGTCCCGTTCGGGAAGATGTATTTGGTTATCCACCGGTCGGCAGCGTACACGGTGTAGTGCGCACCAATGGTATGGAGAAGAAATAGCCCATCATCTTTCAAAAGACTGCTTACTTTTTGCATGAAGGCACGATAGTTGTGCGGTCCCACGTGCTCGAACATGCCGATAGTGACAATATGATCGAATTGTCCCTGTGTATCGCGGTAATCTTCGACACGAATTTCTATGGGCAGTCCCTTACAAGTTTCCCTCGCCAAGACCGCTTGCTCTTTCGATATGGTGATGCCAACGCCCTTCGCTCCGTATTTCTCTGCGGCGAATTTCAGAAAGCCTCCCCATCCACAGCCGATATCGAGCACCGTCTGGCCGGGTTTCAATCCGATCTTTCGGCAAATGAGGTCGAGCTTGGCGTCTTGTGCTTCGTCAAGATTCTTGGCATGTTTCCAGTATCCACAGGTATAGCTCAGTGTCCTCCCGAGCGTCGCTTCATAGAGGTCGTTGCCAAGGTCATAGTGTTGCTCGGCAACCTCAATGGCGCGCGACCTATTTTGCAGATTAGTAATGCGCGCGCGTATAGCGTGCAACAATGTGGAGAGGTTGTAGAGTTTTTTGTCGAGTCGCGCACGGGATACGCGGGCGAAAAAAGCAGAAAGGTCTTCCACATCCCACTGACCGTCCATGTATGCTTCTCCGATACCGATAGAGCCGTGTCCGAACGCGCGGCGGTACACGGCGTCGTCGTGAATTTGGATGTCGTAGGGCGCCTTGCCGTTCACCGTAATACCTGCGATAGCTAAAATCTCGCGCGCTCTGTTCTCAAGTCGTGTCATTCAGGCAACTATATCCTGCATTCACTAGAACCTAAAAGCTAGCACCTAGAACCTATTTCGGTATAATGCTTCCTTATGCCCAACTCCGCAGATAAGCCAAAAAAGGGCCAGAAGCCGTCGGTTCCGCAGGGGCCGAATCTCTGGATGCAACTCGCTTCCGCGTTCGCAATATTCCTGATTCTCTCCGTCGGGTACTCTTTTGCGCGCCAATACATCACGGAGCAAACCGAAACAGTTGCCATTTCTCAAATTGCGAGCGACATCACTGCAGGGAAAATAACCGCACTGGTGGTAGAGGGGGACACGGTGACGGCCACGTACGCCGACCCTTCGAATACCTCAGGGCAGGCGAAGAAAAAGAAATCACGAAAAGAAACCGAGGATTCACTCACCGAAACTCTTTCGAAATACAATATTCCGCCGCAAGCGCTTTCGGGGGTAACAATCACCGTGCAGGACGAGGGCGGATTCCGCTTCTGGTTCCTCTCGCTCGCGCCGATACTGGTGCCCGCACTCCTGCTCCTCGGTGTTCTCTGGTACCTCTCGCGGCAGTTGCGCGGAGGCGGCGGCATGCAGGCCTTCACCTTCGGCAAGTCGATGGCGCGGCTTGTCTCGCCGGAGGACAGCGCACAGCGCGTGACCTTCGCCGATGTCGCCGGCGCGAAAGAAGCCAAGGCCGAGCTCACCGAAATAGTCGACTTTCTCAAAAATCCCAAGAAATTCATCCAGATAGGCGCGCGTATCCCCAAGGGGGTGCTTCTCATGGGCGCGCCGGGTACGGGCAAGACACTGCTTGCGCGCGCGGTCGCGGGCGAAGCGGGCGTGCCATTCTTTTCCATCTCGGGCTCTGAATTTGTCGAGATGTTCGTCGGCGTCGGCGCTTCGCGCGTGCGCGACCTCTTCGCGACCGCGAAGAAAAGTTCTCCCGCGATAATCTTCCTCGATGAAATAGATGCGGTGGGGCGTGTGCGCGGCACGGGAGTGGGCGGCGGCAACGACGAGCGCGAACAGACACTCAACCAGATACTCGTGGAGATGGACGGCTTCGAACCCAATGAAAAGGTCATCGTGATGGCGGCGACCAATCGCCCCGACGTGCTCGACCCCGCGCTCGTGCGTCCGGGCCGTTTCGACCGCCGTGTCGTCATCGATTTGCCCGACCGCAAAGACCGAGAAGATATCCTCAAAACACACTCGCGCAAAAAGCCGCTCGGCCCCGATGTGCAGCTTAGTGTCATCGCGGAGCGAACCCCCGGATTTAGCGGTGCCGACCTCGCCAACCTCATGAACGAAGGCGCAATCCTCGCCGCGCGCGAGAACCGCAAAGAGCTCGCGCAGTTCGACCTCATCCGCAGTATCGAAAAGGTGATGCTCGGTCCCGAACGCCGCTCGCACGTGCTCAATAAGAAAGAGAAAGAAATCACCGCGTACCACGAGGCTGGCCACGCGCTCGTCGCCTCGGTGCTCGCGTACGCAGACCCCGTGCACAAGATTTCTATCATTAGCCGCGGCCGCGCTGCGGGCTACACACTGAAGCTCCCGTTTGAGGACCGCAGGATGCAGTCGCGCAAAGAATTCCTCGACGATATCGCCGTCTCGCTTGGCGGATTCATTGCCGAGAAGCTCGTATTCAAAGATGTGACGACCGGTGCGAGCAATGATTTGCAGGTATTGAGTGCGCTCGCGCGCAACATGGTGGAGCGCTACGGCATGTCGGAGAAAATGGGGCCAATAGCGTTTGCCGCTTCCGCACAGGCCGCCATGTTTGGCGATGGAGTAGAGGGAGGGCAGTCGCAGGAAGTCGCCGCAATGATAGATGCCGAAGTGAAGGCCATCATCGAAGGTGCGCACAAACAAGCGGAAAGCGTCATCAAGAAGCACCGCAAAACGCTTGATGCGATAGCGAAGCGGCTCATCGAAGTGGAAACAATAGAACGCGACGAATTTGAAAAGATTTTGATAGCGAACGGCATCACCCCGAAGAAAAAGGAGGATATAGAGCACCAGCCGCTCGCATAAACGAAATGCCCGCGAGGTCCGCGGGCATCATGCATTTTTGCATACGCATAGGTTCATCTCTTCTTTTTCGATTTCTTTGCTTTCGCGCTCTTATTTTGCGGCTTTGCGTAGCGCTCGGAAAGACGTCGTGCCTTCCGCGTTGCGTATATGCCCCATGGCAGGTAGTACAAGATAATAAGCTCGAACCAGCCAAGGTCCATCCCAACGATCTTCGAAATCACTAAGCCGAGAACGGGAATACCGCCGATTACGCTAGAGGTACGAAAGTACCCCAGGTATTTTTTGGGAACATTCGTACGATTCGTCCATCGCCACAAGACGACGGGCCACATCATAAGCCACGCGCCGGTCAGTATCGATTGCCCGGCCCACAATAGAATGCCCACAAGCGCCTCCTCCTTTTTGCGAGCCGGACGGCCTGCTCGCGACACGGTACAGAATCGTCGGGATATGTCAAACACCTTTGATAACTAAAAACGCGGGGCCCATTCCCCGCGTTCGTGCGATTCAACGCCACAGCGATTTCCGCAAATCTTGCAGCATTACGCCGGCGTCCGCATTCATCAATCTAACGTACCAGCTCGAGTTGTTCGGCCAAATGAAAACCGGAGCGGCCATCGAGCCCATCAGCAAAAGGCCCAAGAGTGCAACGGCGACAGCTCCGCCGACCGAGGTCTTTTTTGACGACCTGTCTTCCTCTGTGGCGGCCTTCAGTTGGTTACGGAATTCCTCGTCATCAAGGATGCTCACAGCGTTTCTCCCGTAGCGATTGCTGTTGCGACTGTATCGCTTGCCGTCCGCGCGGTCAAATGCCGGAAAACGCAAAATTTGTACTTCTATACCCCGCGTGCTAAAGTGCATTTTTGATGGCTGTCATATTAAGCAAGAAGTCTCCTTCAGCGGCGGAAAAGGACCTCAATTCGATTCGCAAGGGTCGAGACCTCTCCTTTTTTGACCTCGTGTCCATAGACCAAGTGACGCCCGAAGATCTCGGGCTTTTGTATGATGTGGCGCGCCGTTTTCGCGAATATAAGACCTACAAATTCTCGTTCAACAAAGGTTCCTCGCAGGTAAACGCGTTTTTCGAGCCGTCGACGCGCACGAGTTCGAGCTTCGACCTCGCCGCCAAACAACTCTCGATGGATACGGCCGGTGTCAGCTCCAACAGCTCGGTGGAAAAAGGTGAGAGCTATCTCGACACGGTACAGACCATCGACTCGTACAACGTGAAGACAATCGTCATTCGCTCCAAGGAAAGCGGCGTGCCGGCGGTGGCCGCACGCTACACACAGGCGAGTATTATCAACGCTGGCGACGGGTGGCACGAGCACCCGACGCAGGCGCTCCTCGACGGCCTCACCATGCTCGACCACTGCAAGTCGAAAGATATGAAGGGTCGCGTCGTCGTTATCGTCGGCGACATCATGCACTCGCGCGTGTTCGGTTCGCTCGTCCGCCTGTTGAAAACGCTGAAGGCCGAGGTGCGTATCAGTGCACCGCTCACGCTCATTCCCGAAGACGTCGAGAAATTCGGCGTGAAATGGTACGGCAAAGTGGAAGAAGCGCTCACGGGGGCTGATGTCGTCTACGCACTACGAGTGCAAAGCGAGCGCGGCGCCAACGGGTTCATCCCGACACTGCGCGAATACTCAAAAATGTTCGGTATCTCGCGCAAGCGTCTCGACCTCGCCAAGAAAGACGCCATTCTCATGCATCCCGGTCCGGTCATCCGCGATATCGACGTGCACTCCGCGCTCGCCGCGGTCGACGAGCAGTCCTATATTTTGCGCCAAGTGGAGAACGGCATGGCGGTGCGCAAGGCACTGCTCTGGCTCATCGTGGACCGCATTGATGGCAAGAAAAAAACGTTCACCCGCAAATAATATGAGCACACTTCTCGTCGCCGGCGGACACGTAATAGACCCGAAGAACGGTATTGATGGCGTTGCCGATGTGTTCGTGCGCGACGGAAAAATTGCGGCGGTCGGCAAGAATCTCAAAGAGAAAGCGGACAAGAAAATCGACGCAAAAGGTCTCACGGTGACACCGGGGCTCATCGACCTGCATGTGCACTTCCGCGAGCCGGGCAGAGAAGATAAAGAGACTTTCGAAACGGGTTCACGTTCCGCGCTTGCCGGCGGCATCACCGCCGCCGTCGCGATGCCGAACACCAGTCCCATCGCCGATAATCAGACCGTCGTCGAATTCATATTGAAACGCTCGCGCGACCTGGGCCTCATCAATATTTATCCGACGGGCGCCATCACCAAAGGGCAGGAAGGCGCGATGCTTTCCGAAATTAACGAGCTCAAAAATTCCGGCGCAGTCGCGGTAACCGACGACGGACACGACGTCCAGAAAGAAGGAGTGCTGAAGCGCGCGATGGAATATGCAAAAACCTGCGGGATTCTTCTCATGAGCCACTGCGAGACGAAAGACCTCACCGAAGACGGAGTGATGCACGAGGGGTGGATTTCCACACAGCTAGGGCTTCCGGGAAGTCCGGCACTCTCCGAAGACATGGCTGTGTACAAAAACATTTTGCTCGCCGAGAAAACCGGTGCGCGACTCCACCTGATGCACAATTCGACCGCGGGCGCGATACGCGCCATCCGCGAAGCGAAAAAGCGCGGTGCAAAAAATGTCACCGCGGAAGTCTCGGTCCAGCATTTCGCGCTCACCGACAAAGAGTGCATGGGCTACAACACCAACGCCAAGATGTACCCGCCTCTGCGCTCGCAGGAGCACATCGACGCGATAATCGCGGGTATCAAAGACGGTACCGTTGACGCGTTCACGACCGACCACGCGCCGCACATCGAGCCGGAAAAATTGAAGGCGTTCCAAGACGCGGCCTTCGGCACCGTGGGACTTGAGACAAGCTTCGCGGTCATGTACACGTATCTCGTAAAGCCGAAACACATTTCGCTCAAGCAGGGCATCGAGAAAATGACGTCCGCACCGGCGCGCATCATCGGCATCAACAAGGGGCACCTTTCGAAGGGAGCGGATGCGGATATCGCGATTTTTGATACGGCAAAAGATTGGGTTGTGGACGAAAAGAAGTTCTTCTCCAAGGGCAAGAACTCGGCATTCATCGGCAAGAAACTGCGCGGCAAAGCGGTCTACACGATTGTCGGCGGGGAAGTGAAATACGACCGTGGAACTATCATCGCTTAGTTTTCTTACGAGCTCCGGCTCGTTGATTTTGATTGTCGGCGGTTTCGTCGTGGGTGTTTTGGGTGTTGTCTTCGGAGGCGGGATGTTCTTCTCGGTGCCGCTCATGCAGTGGATATTTCCCGGCATCACATTCGGTTCCGTTGTCGGCAATATCAAGGTGGGCTCGTTTTTTCGCAGCATCGGCTCCACGTGGACCACTCGCACGCAAATCGAGTATCGGAGAAACATTGAGATATCAATGCTTGCCTTTGTCGGTACCGTGCTGGGGGCTTTTCTCATAGCGTACCTCGACCAGTCATGGATTCTGCCGGCCACCGTTGTCGCAGTAGTCTTCGCTGAGTTGGCACCGCGCATTGCGCGCTATATCACGAATCGAACCTTCCATGTCGCGGCGTTTATCTGCGGGCTGTATGCCGGAACATTCGGAGCTGGCATCGGAATCATTCTCGTTGCGCTGGTGCGGTTGAAACATCCGGCTGATACGGAAATAGGGCTCGTCAAGATTCAGGCACGATTCATTGAATTCATGCTAGTCATCGTCGCAGTAATTACGCACTGGTATAGCGGCAATCTTCTCTTGGCGGTGTGGCTTCCGTGGTCAATCGGCTCTCTCGCAGGCGGGTATGTTGGCGGAGTCGCGCTTACCTACCTCGCGAAATTCTCCGGAGCAGTACAGAAAGTGGTTTTGCGTATTGCGTACGCGATAACAATTCTCACCGCGGCGATACACCTGTAAACGTTTGTTATACTGCACGCTCATGATGGACCGCTTCGACAAGCTCAAGGCAAGCAACAACAAAAAGGCGATTGCCTTGCACTATAGTCGGCGGGGAAGTGAAATACGACCGTGGAACTATCATCGCTTAGTTTCTTGAATGACCAAAGCGCAGTAAGAAGCTCGCCGTACGTGTTGACTTAGGAGGGCGGAGAGCGCATCTTGCACGGAGGTTTGTTCGCACGCCTGAGCGGATCAGGCCCGACCGCATGTAGGAGAAAGCAATGAGGCGAGTGCGTTGGCACGACGTCCGTCGCGTCATGCGGTTTGTAATCGCGGGCGTCGCGACACTGCTCGTGTACTATGGGTCGCTCTACGGGCTCACGGACGGCCTCGGCTACTGGTATATCGCTTCGGCAACGATCGCGATGATACCTCAGCACGGGGTGAACTTCTGGCTCATGAAACGCTGGGCATTTGAAGACAGGCACACACCACTGCTCTTGCATGCGTGGCCGTACGTGAGGGTATCGTCACTCAGCTTCGTTCTCAACCTCGTGCTCCTGCACATTTTCGTTGAATATGTGGGCTTGTGGTACATGTACGCACAAGGCGTCGTGACAGGGATCCTTGGAGTCATCGTCTTCTGGCGATACGATAAAATGTTCGGGAAATAGCCTCCGCTTGGCACACGTGCCGGTCGGAGGTTTCCATTTGGTATACTGCGTTTTTATGAAAAACGACAACAATAAAGAGGCGATTGCCTTGCACAAAAGGCTTGGCGGGAAAATCCGCATCGAGCCGGCTGCGCCCGTGCGCAACCGTGCTGACCTCGCGCTCGTCTACACGCCGGGCGTCGCCGCCGTTTCAAGCCTTGTCGCCAAAAATCCGAAGCTCGCCCGCGAATATACGATGAAGGGTCGCATGGTCGCGGTGATTTCCGACGGCTCTGCGGTGCTTGGTCTCGGCAACATCGGTGCGCTTGGCGCGCTTCCGGTGATGGAAGGGAAGTGTGCGATTTTCAAGAGCTTTGCCAACGTGGATGCGATACCGCTTGTGCTCGATACACAGAATGCGGATGAAATAGTAGAAACGGTGTTGCGAGTGGCGCCCGCGTTCGGTGGCATCAATCTGGAAGACATCGGTGCACCGAAGTGCTTCGACATAGAGCGTCGCATTATAGAAAAACTGGACATTCCCGTCATGCACGACGACCAGCACGGTACGGCGGTCGTCGTCTTGGCGGCGCTCATCAATGCGTTCAAGGTAGTGAAGAAACAAATGAAAACTGCGCACATTGTCATCTCCGGTGCGGGTGCGGCGGGCACCGCAATTGCAAAGCTTCTCAAAGTCGCCGGTGCAGAACACATCATTATGATAGACAGCCGCGGGATAATCGACGGCACGCGACCCGAATCGCACAAAAAACAACTCGCATCGTTCACCAATCCCGACGGCATCAAGGGCGGATTGCGCGAGGCGCTCGTTGACGCTGATGTATTGCTCGGGGTTTCCGGTCCGGGGCTTGCAACAGCGGCCGACATCAGGCTTATGAACAAAGACGCGATAGTGCTCGCTATGGCGAATCCGACGCCGGAAATCATGCCCGAGGAGGCACTTCGCGGCGGTGCGAAAATCGTCGGCACGGGACGCTCTGATTATCCCAACCAAATCAACAATTCGCTCGCGTTCCCCGGAATCTTCCGCGGCGCGCTCGACCACAAAGTCTCCAAAATCACCGACAAGCACAAACTCGCCGCCGCAAAGGCGATAGCGCGGCTGGTGCCAAAACCGACCGCCAACAAAATCGTCCCCGACATGTTCGACAAGCGTGTTGCGAAAGCCGTTGCAAAAGTGATACGCTAGAAATGCCACTTGTGGTATTATTGATGAGTATGACAAAAATGCTTAAAGATTTATTGGAACGCGCGGCTCATTGGCCGCAGGAGGTGCAAGACGAAGCGGCGGATTCTCTGCAGGCGATTGAGCAAGCATACCAAGGATCGTATGTCTTGACTGCCGAAGATGAAAAAGCTCTAGAAAAAAGCGCCGAAGACGTTCGAGAGAGGCGGTTCGTATCTCCGAAGAAGCTTCGTACGTTCTTCAAGACCGGTCGTGCATGAAAGGGCGGGTCACGGTCACTGCATTTGAGGAGCTTGCGGAGATACACGCATACATCGCCAAAGAAAATGAAACAGCAGCACGGCTCGTCCGGTCTCGCGTCGAAGAGCTGATAGAACGCATCTTCGAGTTTCCACTCATTGCGCCTGCACTCAATGATACCGGCGTGCGCGTCTTTCCTGTCCGGCCGTTCCCGTTTCTTGTTTTCTATACAGTCGGCAAGAGAGAGGTTATCATCCGTAACATCCGGTATGCCGGACGAATGCGCCCGTAGCTCAAAGGTTAGAGTGGCCGGCTTATATCCGGTTGATCCTGGTTCGAGTCCAGGCGGGCGTACAAAGACACAGAAATCTGCCAGTGGCAGATTTAGTGCTTTGTACGGGTCGGAGCGCGACGGCGTGAGACGTGCCCAGGCAAATTTTCAGCAGAAAATTATGCGTGGGGACAAGACAAAAAATGGTGTGCTACCATTTCGCGATGGCTCATATCCACGAGAAGATAGATTTTACGGCCAGCGTCTTCATCGTCCACGGAGACAAGGTGCTTCTTCATATGCACAAGAAGCTCGGTATCTGGCTGCAGCCGGGTGGCCACGTGGAATTGCACGAGGACCCGGTTCAAGCGGTCATGCGCGAAGCGAAAGAAGAAAGCGGTCTTGATGTGGAACTCGCCGGCAAAGCGCCGGAGTCCCTGAATACAAAGTTTGGCGCGCGCGAGCTCATGGTGCCGAGATACATGAACAGACATTTCTTCGACGAGGCGCATACGCACGAGCATATCGATATGGTGTATTTTGCCCGCGCCAAGAGCGACGCAGCGGTGCCCGAAGCGGAAGGGGGAGAAGTTCGTTGGTTTACCAAGGAGGAATTGGCAAATCCGTCACTCGACCTCCTGCCCGATGTGCGCAAATATGCGCTCGCGGCGCCCGAAGAATTGGCGGAGTAACTTCATTAAGAAGATGTGTGTATAGGCGCGTTGCACACCGGCGCTCGCGTGCCACAATGTGTGCATGAGATATTTCACCCGTTTTGCGGTTGCCGCGGTTATCACGCTGCCGTTCGTTACCAGTGCCGCAACAGCGGCGGAATTGCAGGCGCAGACACAGGCGCTTCTCGCGCAAGTGCAAGCGCTACAGGCACAACTTGCCGCGCAGGGGATTACGGGTGGCACAAGCGGCACGACAGTACCGGTCTACACCGGTACGACGGGTGTAAGTCCGGCCACCCCCGGCGTTAATTCAAGTGCATGTCCGCTCATCGGCCGCGCACTCGGACTCGATGCCTCGGGAGACGACGTGACGCGCCTTCAGCAGTTTCTCGCGCGCGACCCGTCCGTATATCCCGAGGCCAAGGTCACCGGCTACTACGGTGCACTCACCGAAGCGGCGGTGAAGCGCTGGCAGACGAAATACAACATCGTTTCAAGCGGCACCGCGGCTACGACGGGTTACGGTGTCGTCGGTCCGCGCACCGCGGCCGCGATTTCACTTCAATGCTCGACCATGACGACTACGGGCGGAACGGGAGGAACAGGTACTCCCGTCAACACGACGCCGGGGATTATGGCCGGATTCATTCAGGTGACGCCGATTTCCGGCAATGCGCCGCTCAACGTGAAAGTCACCGTCACCGCCAATACTGCAGGTTCGTGTTCGGGCGGCGTGTATCAGCTGCAGTGGGGAGACGGCAGCTCCGTGCCGCAGATAGTGGTGCCGGCGGGAAATTGCGGCACAGTCGTGCAAAACTACGCGCACCTGTATCTCTACGGCGGTACCTACATCATCAAGCTCTCTGCGGGAACGCACTCGACGAGCGCCACCATAGTCGTCTCCGGTCCCGGTGCACCCGCAGTCGCTTCGCAACAGGAGACATTCAACGCGACGCCGACCAACGGCGACGCGCCGCTTACCGTCACATTTAGCGGCACGGTCACGGGAACCAATCTCGGCTGGTGCGCATCGGGATGCTCCAGCGCGCTCGAATTCGGGGACGGCTCTACCGGCTCGGTACAGCTCCCCATCGCGACCAACGGTGTCGCCAACTATTCTCTCCAGCACACCTACTCGACCGGTGGCACCTACACCGCAAAACTCCACCAAGGCTCGGTGAGCTCAAGCGCTCTTGTCGGAAACC
Source organism: Candidatus Kaiserbacteria bacterium RIFCSPHIGHO2_02_FULL_55_25 (assembly GCA_001781335.1). Classification (GTDB taxonomy): domain Bacteria; phylum Patescibacteriota; class Minisyncoccia; order Phycocordibacterales; family UBA2100; genus UBA10103. The sequence continues at coordinate 11,724 of MFLL01000005.1, forward strand.
CCATCACGATATCTGTCACAACGAATGCGGCCACGTATTCGTACTCTCCGCTCGCGGTGACGCCGAATGTCGGCGGCAATCCGCTTGCGGTGACCGCGCGGTTCGACCTCTTCTCTTCCTGTACCGGCTATGACCTCTCGTGGGGTGACGGCACGGCGCACGTCATGCAAAACGACGGCGGTACCGCATGCGCGGCAACACCCGTCACCAAAACGTTCTCACATGTGTATGCAAATGCCGGCTCGTACACGATTTCGTTGAAACGAGGCCCGACTCTCTCGCGCAACGACAGCGTCTCACTCGTCATCTCGAACCAGTAAGTTCCGAATTCATGCGACGTCATAACACAGTGTTTGCGACGATGGCGGTAGCCATGCTCATGCCGTTCACCGCGGGCGCCATCACTACCGACGAGGCGCTCGCTCAAATAGCGGCACTGCTTGCGCAGATAACGCAGATACAGAAACAGATAGCACTTCTTGATGCGACTCCGGGCAGTTCAAGCGTGCCGAAACCTGCTCCGGCGGCGGAGGGTATACCGGCTGCGGCACCGTATGCGACTTGCCCGACACTCACGCGCGCGCTCTCGCTCGGAGCGACGGGAAGTGATGTCCGTTCACTCCAATCATTCCTCGTCTCGCAGGAGTATCTCAATCAAGACAGTGTGACGGGGTATTTTGGTGCAATGACCGAATCAGCGGTCAAATTGTGGCAGAAGAATAAAGGTGTCGCTTCTTCCGGCACCCCAGCGACGACCGGGTGGGGCTCCGTAGGGGCACAGACCCGCTCGGCGATATTTGCTTCATGTGATCCAAGCGTGCCGCAGAACGACAAGCTCTCCCTCACCGAGCGTGGACTCGCGGTGACTATAGATACGGTGGTCAATGCTCAAAGGTCCTGTAAAGCGATGGAGTACACACTCGACTACGGAGACGGTTCGCCGGTGCAGAAGATATTTATACCCGCAGGCGCCTGCCGTCCGTTGCAACAAACGTTCGCTCACAACTACCGTTCAGGAGGCCGGTATACCATCGTGCTTTCTTCGGGGACCAGCCGTATCAACGGTCCGATAACTCTTGTCGCGCCGCCGTCGTGCAGTGCACCGGTGTTCGCGACGGATGACGTTCCGGCCGGCGCTGTCGGCGCGCAGTGGACGTTCCCGCTCCTCATTTCACTGAACTATTTCGACAACATTTTGGTGAACGCAACGGGTACGCCTCCGGGCATTGTGCTTGCGACTACGACAACCGGTGCCACAAGCACGGGCAATTTCTACCGTAGTTGGGTCCTCACCGGCATACCTACGGCGACGGGGACATACAACATGATACTGAACGCCAGGAATTTCTGCGGGATAACGTCACGCACATTCAGAGTACAGGTCGCCAGCACATCGCCCGCGAGAAGTTGCACCACTATTTCATGCGCTTCCGGCTACCATGCCTCCGGTCCTGTATGTGAGGCCTATCAGACCTGCATTCCGAATTGAGATGTATTCGCCGGATATTGGTTCGCCATACAACCCGGCTCCGGTGTTTGTGACGCGAGCGTCATCCGGTAGTCATTTGTTTTTTGGCTCCGCAAAGCGCCCGTCCGGCTGTCCACCTGTGCGGCTATCTTTTGCGACGGGACGTAAGATAATGGATGCATATCCGTCTCTTATTAAACAAACCGTATGAAATTAAGACACATCTCAGCAGTTGCAGCATTAGCCGTCCTCTTGCCGTTTGCGGCAAGTGCTCTCACGACCGACGAGCTTCAACAGCAAATACAGTCACTCCTTACGCAAATTACCCAGCTTCAGCAACAGCTCAAGCAACTCCAGATACCGGATCCCGTTCAACCGCCGCCCGACGTGGCGCCGACGCACCCGATTTGTCCCACATTCAGTCGCACGCTCGCTCAGGGGGCGACCGGTGACGACGTGACACAGCTTCAGCAGTACCTCGGCGTCTCGCCAACAGGCTACTTCGGGTCCGCGACTGCGCGCGCCGTCGCCGCGACACAAGCCGAAGCAGGACTCGATCAAGTCGGCATTGTCGGCCCGCAAACCCGCGCGTGGATATACAAACGTTGCGGCGGGGGAGGATGGAACCAGAATTTCTCCGCATCGCCGACTTCCGGGCCGGCACCGCTTGCAGTGACATTTACCGCAGGCAACATGAACTCGACCGGCGAGTACTCAATTGATTTTGGCGACGGCACAAGCGGATCAGTATGGGCAATATCGCAGATTATGTGTATTCGCGCCCCGTGCATTCAGCCGCCGCCGTCGATGGGTCATACCTATACCTCCAACGGCACATATGTGGCGAAGCTGATGTATCAGCCGCCCACACCACCCAATCCGCCCTGTGCGCAAGGTCAACCGTGCGCTGTTTACGACCAAGCAATGCCGCGAACCGTCGGCACCGTGACGATATACGTCGGTGGAACTTCTACTTCGGGCGCACCCTCAATTATCGGCATCGACGGACTCGCCGCACTCAATGTTGGACAAACAGGCACGTGGACAGTCCATGCATCTGTCGCAAACAATGGGAACACAAATCTTCGCTACTCGGTGATTTGGGGCGACGAAGGCGTCCTCGACCAACTCAACGCATTTGCCGGCAATGTCCCGTCCGCGACTTGGGCATCCGGTTCATTCACGCACGCATACGGCAGCGCGGGCACGTACCGGCCGACCTTTACGGTATCCAATAACGCCGGTAGCGCGCAGGCGAGCGCGTCGGTAACGGTCGGCGGCGGCGGCTTCATGTGCCCTGGCGTGACACTTGTCTGTCCAGCCGGCCAACACGCAGTACGTGCCGCAGATTCCTGCCAACAATCATGCGTTTCCGACACTACGACCTCTAGCAACTTCTCCGCCTCGCCCACATCCGGCTCGGCGCCGCTTGCCGTACACTTCTGGGCAGATGTCAGTGGTAGCGAATACAAGATTGATTTCGGAGACGGAACAAGTGGGAATCTTTCCGGAGGCTGGTGTCCGCCGAATCCTGCAATGGGCGCTCCTTGCATGGCTGCCGGAGCGGATCACACCTACACTTCCGCCGGCACATACACGGCCCGACTTCTACAAAAGTCGACCTGCGCGATTGACACGACGTGCTGGGTCCCGGTTTTGGGAGCGTCATCGGTGACAGTCACCGTATACGGTACACCGGTAAATCCCTCGACCGGCACATTCTCCGCTTCTCCCACATCCGGCGGGGTACCGCTCTATGTAACGTTTCGATCAAACACCACCGGCACCGTAAACTTCGGAGATGGCACATCCGGCCAGATGTCACCGAATTGCAGAATGGGCTTTGAGCCGTGGCTCGGCGGGGGCGGCTCCACCTGTGATACCGGAGAGGACTTTGTCGGGCATACCTACACCTCGGCCGGTACCTACAACGCGACATTCACGACTGCCGGCGCCTGTGCCGCGGGGTATTGCGCACAAGTACACAGCGTGACGATTCTGGTGACGGGAAGCTGGACGAACTGCGGAAGCAATGGCTGTTCCACCACCCTACCGCCGTCCATGTATCCGAATGTTACAGGAACCGCTCAATCGTCGGTCGGTACTACACAGACATCGGTCTCCGCCGGTTCGTGCTTCTACAACGGGCAGACGTATGCAAACGGAGCCGTCATGTCGTCTGCCGGTACCGCATGCACAAACCCCATGGGATGCGGCATAAGTAGCACCTACCTCGTGTGCCAAGACGGCCACTCAGTAGTGACCCTCAGTCCTCCTAGCAGATAACAGGTGGTTCATTCGCCGTGCAATTCCGCTCCGGCGCTCGCGACTCTCTCCGCGAGCACTCGGAAGTATCCGCGTTTCTCCTTGAGCGTTCGATAGTCTCAAGATTGTTCGTGCACTTTCTTAACTCTCACGGTCGCAAGGTATAAGAAAGTCAGAAAAACGAGGGAGCGGGAACGAAGAGAGGACGTTCCTCATTTGTTGGTGTGGAAGGGGAGGTCAAAATGCCTGCGGAGCGGTACATCATACTCGATTGCGTCCGCAATCACGTACAGCATCTGCGTACCGAGCTTAAGTTCCGTTTTCAGCACGGTAATAACATCTTCGCAGTCGTGGGGAAATACCCATACGCTGTCTTGAAGGCGTACAAAACCGAATCCGGAAACGATCGAACGGACTTTGTCGCGCAACTTTCGACGCTTTTCCGGAATATCAAAGACGAGCATACGCCACCGTCTATCCCACCGGAGGGCATGTGGAAGCGGCTGTCCGAGCATAGCGCGCCGTGCGGCCGCCTTTCCTTTTTCCGTCAGGCGCATGCGTGTCCTTCCATTCTCGTCCACAAACACCACAAGACCCTTTCGTTTGAGGCGGCTCGCCACCACATATAATCGCTCCCTCGGGTCACGTTTTCTCATCCAGTCCGGATCGACATGTTTAAGAAGCTGTAACACGTTGGGTGCTGCGAGCGCGACGGCGGCAATGCCTGCAAGAGCGAGCGTCCCGAGAATCGCCGACTCGAACTGTCCCCGGCGCAATCGCTTGCGAGATTTCGTTTCCAGATGTCCCATAGCTTACTTTCTTATTATATACGGTCGTGAGAGTTAAGAAAGTAGATGGAGGCGATGCTGAATTCATGTGAGGGGCGGTGATTATTCGGAGTGGAGTTCACCGGATACGCTCGCGACTCTCTGCGCGAGCCCGGAGTGGTTTGAGAGTGTCGAATCACGCGCGACGAGCACTTGTGCTTCGTCGCGCGCCGCCTGAATGAGTTTTATATTTTTGAGCGCTTCCATGCCGAGATCGCTCACACCCCACTGCTTACGGCCGTAAAGGTCGCCCGCGCCGCGATTTTCGAGGTCGGCTTCGGCGAGCTTGAATCCGTCGTCGGTCCCTTCGAGCGCTTTGAGCCGCTTCATTGAGATGTCGCTCTTGGTTTCAGGCAAGAGAAAGCAGAGCGGAGGGAACGAGGAGCGCATTACGCGGCCGCGCAGTTGGTGGAGCTGGGAGAGGCCGAAACGCTCGGCGCCCTCAATGAGAATGACCGTCGCATTGGGCACGTTGACGCCCACTTCGACGACGGATGTGGCGACGAGAATATCAATATCTCCGGCATTGAATTCCTTCATAACCGCATCTTTCTCGGCGGGTTTCATCGCGCCGTGCAAAAGTCCGATAGTGAATTCAGGGAAGACGTCTTTTTGTAATCTCTTTGCCTCCGCTTTTGCGCTCTTCCCCATGAGCGCATTGATTTTTTTCGGGTCGGGCTCTTCGATACGCGGACAAATCACATATGCCTGCCGGCCTTTCTTGAGTTCACTACGCACCGCATCGTATGCGTCCGCACGTTTCTCCGGCTTTGCGATTTTTGTCGTTATTTTGGCGCGACCGGGTGGCAGTTCGTCGAGCAGTGAAATATCCAAGTCGCCGTACATGGTGAGGGCGAGCGTGCGGGGGATAGGGGTTGCGGTCATCGAGAGAAAATGCGGCGCGGCGTCGCCCTTGTGGGCGAGCTCGCGCCGCTGGCGCGTACCGAAGCGATGCTGCTCGTCCACTATTGCGTACGCGAGGTGCTGAAATTCTACAGATTTCTGGATGAGCGCGTGCGTACCGACAAGCATCGCTATTTCGCCGTTTTTTATCCACTTGAGGAGCTGGGTACGCGAGATATCGGTCGCCGCGCCGCGGACGGATTTTGACGGAAATTTCTTACAGCCGGACCCCGTCATGAGCGCGATATTGACGGGCAGGTCTTTGAAATATTCCATGAATGATTGGAAGTGTTGCTGGGCGAGAATCTCGGTCGGCGCCATGTAGGCCACCTGTAATGTGCCGCTTGTCCTCTGCGGCGGACGCGAGGTCACGACGGCGTAGGCGCTCGCCGCGGCCACCAACGTCTTGCCGGCACCCACGTCGCCCTCGAGAAGGCGCGCCATCGGGTGCGGCTTGCCGAAATCGCTCACGATATCGGCGATGGCGCGCTTCTGCGCATGCGTGGCCGTGTAGGGTAGGGCAGTGAGAAATTTCTCCGCCTGTATGCCGGCGCTCTGTACTTGGAACGACGCTTCGGCGTCGTTTTGCGCACGCTCAATCGCCCGCGCGACTTGGAGCGCAAAAATCTCCTCGAACGCAAACCGCTTGCGCGCCGCTTCGGCATGCGGCTG
>MFLL01000006.1 GCA_001781335.1 Candidatus Kaiserbacteria bacterium RIFCSPHIGHO2_02_FULL_55_25
ATTTTCACGTCTTCCGGATGGTCTACGAGTGCCTTGATAACGTATTCCAGAAATTGCTGATCGCGTTCCATATCCGAATAGTCTGTAGTTAGTAGTAAGTAGTTAGTAGTATAGCAAACTACTCTGTTTTCGCCTCTGCGGGAGCTTCGGCCTTTGTCTCCTCTTTGGCCTCTTCAACTGCAGGCGCCGCCGCTCCTGCCTCCGGCGCGACGGCTTCAGCCGGAGCCTCTTCCTTTACCGGTTCAACAGGCGCCGCTTGGGACTCGCCCTGCGTAGCCTCCGGCGAAGCAGGAGCCTTGAATGCAGGAAGCACGTTAATCTTCTTGCCCTTCAAAATGCCGACGGAGACGAGCATGTTGTGCACGGTCGCGCTCGGCTGTGCGCCGACCGAGAGCCAGTGCTTGATTTTGCCCTCGTCGAGCTTGCGCTCCTTGCTGCGGGGGTTGTAGGTACCGACGATGTCGGTAAAGTTACCCGTTTTGGTGCTTTCGGTGTGCTCAACGACAATAATCCGGTACGACGGCATATTAATGCGCCCGATTCTCTGCATTCGTATTTTCAACATCGCGACACTCTAGCAGAGTTGGCATCGATGGTCAAATCGTGTTGTTTTAAGGCCCATGAGGGCAGCCCCTGGTTGGCACTTGCAAATACCCCCTTTTTCCTGTTTTATTGTGCCTCACATCGAAGGGGAGTAGACGAGATGCTCATTCGCAGACTTTTCGTGGCAACGGTTTTCTTTACAATCGCCGTTGCCGGCCTGAAATTGGCGGGCGTACCGATTGCTTCGGTGCCCGACTATATAGCGGCCACTGCAGTTGAACCGAACTGATCCCGAACCGGCCGCCCCGCTGAAGAAAACAGCGGGGCGGTCAATCTATTTGGCAACTCTTTCTGCTTCTTCTAACTTTACGGAAAGTAACTTAGAGACTCCGTCCTGACTCATAGTGACCCCGTAGAGCTCACCGGCCGCGGCCATCGTGGCCCTGTTGTGCGTGATGACGATGAGCTGACTCTTGCTCCCCAGCTCCTTAATCATGTCGGCATAGCGCTTGCTGTTGGCTTCGTCGAGCGCGGCATCCGTCTCGTCGAGAACCAAAAACGGCGGGGGATTCACCTGACTCATAGAAAAGATAAGCGCGATGGAAGTAAGCGCGCGCTCGCCGCCGGAGAGGACTTCGAGACCCTTCACCTTTTTACGCGGGAGCGAAACCGATATTGAAAGCCCTGCATATAGTTCCTCCTCTTCACCGACAAAGTCTTCATCCTCATCATCCAATTCCTCGCGCGGCCCGCGCCGCTTGGGCTGTTCAATCGTGAGCTTGGCTTCCCCGCCGCCGAAGAGCTTCACGAAGAACCCCTTGAGCGCTTCGTTGATATGCTTGAGCCCATCCTTGAATTTCTCGTCTATCGTCTTTTCCAGTTCCGTAATGATGTCTTTGAGCTTTGAGGCGGATGTTTCGAGGTCGATGAGTTCGCGCGCGAGAAATTCGTCGCGCTCTTTGGTCTGCGAGAATTCTTTGACGACCGCGTCGCCGTTACCCAAGCCTGATTCTTCTATCTTTATCTTGAGCCGCTCTATCTGCTTGCGCCGTTTCTCCTGTTCACTCCGGTCTTCCGAGAGCGCACCCTGCGGTATTTCCCCCCGCTCCCAGCCGGTGAGCGCGACGCCCGCGAGCGCGACTCCCTCTCGCACCTCCTCTTCGAAACGCTCACGCAGTGATTTGATACCCGTCCGCGCGGCGTTCACATTGTTGAGTTTTCCCTGTGCTTCGCGCAGCGTTGCCTCGTGCTCGATGACGTCGCGCTCGGCGGCAAAGCTCGCTTCGCGGATGCGCGCGATTTCCTTGCGCATCGTATCTATCTCGCCCGTCAACACTTCTTGCTCATGTTTCTTTTTTACGAGTGCTACCGTCAGCTCTTCCACCTGCTGCTTGGCTTCGTGACTGGTGACGGGTGCGGCGCCGGAGAGCCCTTCGACGAACGATTTGATACGGGAGCGGATATGCGACAGTGCCGTACGCACAGTACTGATATCGTCGTTGTGTTCGATGTCGGAAATCGTGGAGTCGAGCTCGCGCGCGAATTGTCGCACATGCGGCACTGCGACGATTTGCTCCACGGTGACGGTATTGGCCTCGAGTGCGCCCTCGGCGCGGCCGAGCTCGCGTTGCATGTCCTCGCCCTCGCGACGCACTTCCACGAGTCGCGCTTCGCGGGCCTGCAATTTCTCATGCAGTTCGCTCGATTTCGATGTCCCATGCTTCCCCGCTCCGGCTACCGCGCGCAACTCCGTAAGACGATGGCTGAGCGTCTTTGACTCAGCTTCGCGGGCGTGCGCCTCTTCGAGAAGTCGCGCGTCCTCCTGCGTTATCCACGCATTTTCGCGCGCGAGATAGTCGTTGAGTTTCGCGGCAAGTTCGTCTTTCATTTCCCGAGCTTTTTCTATCTTTTCCACCTGCGTACGGAGGAAATTGAGATGTGGAGCGATTTCGCGACGCAGAGATTTGGTCTTGTCTATATTCACCCCCGTTTCTTCGAGCTTGCGCTCGCTTTCGGCTTTTTTGTGCTGGTACAGTTTCAGTCCCAGCGCGTCTTCCACCATCTCGCGCCGCTCTTTTGGCGAGGCATTGAGAATGCGGTCGGCCTCGCCCTGCGAAATGATTTGATATCCCGAGCCGCCGATATTGGCACCCGCGAGCAGGCGAATGACGTCTTTGAGGCGCACCACCGTGCCGTTGAGCAGATACTCATTTTGCCCATCGCGGTACACAATGCGCTCCACCACCACCTCTTTGAAATCTATATCCAGCAGGCGCGTGAAATTGTCGAAGGTGACCTTGACCCCCGCACGATTGGCCCGCGCGAGCCCCGGCGAGCCGCCCCAAATCAGGTCCTCGCCTTTTTTGGAGCGCATGCTCTTCATCGACTGCTCGCCGAGCACGAAGCGGAACGCTTCGGCGACATTTGACTTGCCCGAGCCATTTGGCCCGACGATGGATGAAATGCGGGATTGAAAAACGAGTTCGGTCTTTTTGCCGAAAGATTTAAACCCCGACAGCTCGATTGATTTCAGGTACATTTATTCCCCATTGTACCAAAAAAGCGAAGCCCTGGATCCGTTCCGGGGCCTCGACGTAGTTCTTACCGCCTCTCGCCAATCACACTCTTCATGCGCTGGCGTTGCTCAACCCTGCTTGCTCCGACCATCGTCGCCCATGCGAGCGGAATGCATCCGACTGTGATCCAAGAGAACGACTGTACCAACGGTGCCGGGTCCGAGAATTCGCTCGCAAAGACGAAAGTCGTTCCAACGAGTGCCGTAGCAACTCTGGGCTTTTCGTCTCCTACCCTCCAAAGCAAGGCAACCGCGAGCACGGAAAACACAACCGCACAATTGAAAAGCGTCTTCGGGTCGACCGCGAGCGACAACAGCCAACCGCCGCAAAACGCGATGGCAAGGCCCGTGCAAAAAATCAGTGCCACCAGCATCGCCCACCTTCGACGATCCATCAGCATGAGCGCCTCCGTGTTTCTCGGGCCACTGTGCCACTACACGCCGCCGGTGGCAAGCGGTTTGCTATCCGGCCAACTTGTCGTCTTCTCTTTCTTTTTCTTTTGCCTTTTTGACCTCAAAGTCGGTGCCTGCGACAATCCTCAATTTGCCGGCCGCCCACGCGACATTTTCGAGAGCCGCGTCTCCGGCGCCTCGTCGCGCCGCGTCCTTGAGCTGTTCTTCCGAATTACCTTCTGGTTTCTTGCCCTCGCCGCGCCTCTTCTCTATTGCCATGTACAGCTGCTCAATGGCAATCATGCCTTTGACTGTATTCTTGGCCCGGAACGCGTCTACCGCGCTTCCTGCCATATGTTCCGTCAGTTCGCCGAAATCCACCTCACCGTACAGCACGCGGAGTACTTTCGCGCCGAGCGCGCGACGACGCGGTACGCTATCATCCACGCTCTCTTTTACACTTGCGTCGAGTGGTCCGGCCACATCCGCCTCAAATCGTATTGCGTCCGTGATGCTGTTCATGCTGACGGTCGGAAGCGAGTCGGGAAGTAAAGGTTCCGGTTGTGACATCTTCTCAGCCTTTTTGAAGAAATTCTCAATGGGTTTTGCCATACAGAAATGATTTAGGCGGTTATAGTCCCATCGTCCCGCCTCAGCGGGGTTTGCACAAGGCCTCCGTGGGGACTACCGACCCGAGTCAAAATTTAGGGTATTGAGATTGAGGTTAAACCTCAATCTCTGGAGTATAATAGGTGTCATGGCAAACCGGAAACCGATTCAGGTTGACGAATGGTATCACTGCTACAATCGCGGAGTCGATAAACGAAAAGTGTTCCTTGAAGAAAGGGATTACGAGCGTCTTTTGCTTCATATGTTTCTTGGCAAAAGGTCGAAGCCAATACAGCTCTTCAACGCGAATGACCATCGGATCGAAACTATTTTAAAGGAGACCGAAAACACAACGAGGCCGGATATTGTTGAAATCGGTGCGTATGCGCTTATGCCGAACCACTTTCACTTTGTGCTGAAAGAAGTACAGGAGGGTGGCATCGCGCTCTTCATGCAAAAAGTATTCACTGGCTACACGATGTATTTTAATCAGAAATACGCTCGTACCGGAGCACTATTTGCTGGTACGTTCAAGTCCAACCACGTTGCGGACGATCGGTATCTAAAGCATCTAGTCTCCTATGTACACCTAAATCCTGCCGAATTATTCGACCCGAAATGGAATGGAAAAAATGGCAATCTGGCTAAAATTGAAAAAGGTTTACGGGAGTATCCGTACTCAAGCCTGCCAGAATTCGCGGGGCAGATTCGGCCTCACAAATTGTTGCTCGGAGAATCGATATTTCGGCTTTTCGACACTATCCCATCAATACAGCAAATGATTAGAGATGCAAAGACCTACGAAATCCTCAATTCCTGAGCTGTCAGATTGAGGTTTAACCTCAATCTTACCAACCCTTGGCGGCAAGCGCCTTTTCGGCGGCGGCTTGTTCCGCCTCTTGTTTGCTTCTTCCCTCGCCGGTCGCTATCTTTTGCTCTCCTATGTAGGCCGCGACGACAAATGTCCGGTCGTGGTCGGGCCCGCTCTGCCCGGCCAATTCGTACGTCGGCGTCATTTTCATTTTCTCCTGCGAGATTTCCTGCAGTTTGCTCTTGGCGTCCTGCCAAAGGCGCTTCTCGACGACCTCCTCGGTCTTGTGGAAAAGTTGCGCAGAAATAAAATTCTTCGCCGCGTCGTATCCGGAATCGAGGTAAAGCGCGCCGATGAGGGCCTCGAACGCGTTGGCAAGAATGATTTGTCGCGCGCGGCCGGTGTCGCGCGATTCGCCGCGACTCAGGAGCAGGTAGTCGTTCATGCCGAGCGCTGTCGCCGCGGCGGAGATGGATTGCGTATTCACAAGCGCCGCGCGATACGCGGTAAGCTCACCTTCCGGCTTCTCCGGATATTTGCCGTACAAAAATTCCGTCACGACGAGCTCCAAGACCGCATCGCCTAGAAATTCGAGACGCTCATTGTGCTCACGCCCCGGCGCACGGTTTTCGTTGAGATACGAGCGGTGCGTGAAGGCCTGCTCCAACAGGCTCGGCGTCTTGAAGCTATAACCGATTTTTGTTTCAAATGTTGAGAAGTCAGGCATGAGCTGTCGCAATTCTCAATTTACAATTTTCAATTTTCAGTTAATACCGGTGCAACATCAGACCTTGAAAATTGATTGAAAATTGTAAATTAAAAATTGTAAATTATTTACGACTCTTTTGCGCTAATAGATTAATTGCCCTAGTAACAACCGGAAGTATATCATCATAGAAATTCAAGTCGCCGACGGACGCGAGTGGGAACCACTGCGCGTCGTCGAGTCCGCCCTCTTTGCGGAGCGCAAGGTCGGCGAACGCGGCACGCGCGAGGAAATACGTCGCGTGGCGCTTTTTCTTGCCGCCGGTTGCCTTGCTGTCGTTGGCGATGTATTCATTTTCACCGAGCTGGTCTTCCACTTCCACCACAAGACCGATTTCCTCTTTCACTTTGCGGATGACCGCATCGGTGTGTTTTTCTTCGGGCTGGAGCTTGCCCTTGGAGAGCGTCCAATGGCCGAAGATATCGTGCACGAGCGCGAGGTACACCTCGTCCGGCTCACGCGCATAGACGACGGCGCCGACGAGGTGCTCGACCGGCATTTTGCCTGTCTTTTGCGGTGCTGCTTTGCGGGTGCCGCCCTCATCTTTTCCCGGCTCGCCGAGCTCGACATACACTGCGCCCAAAACGCCGTTTACAAAGCGTCCCGACGACGTGGAGCCGAAGCTCTTAGCGAGCTCTATCGCCTCGTTGATGGCGACTTTGGCCGGTACCTGCGCGCGGTCGGCGTACAAAAGCTCCGTGAGGCCGAGACGCAGGATGTTGCGGTCTATCGCACTGATTTTCTCAAGCGGCCACTCGGGTGCGGCGCGGACGATGACTTCGTCTATCTCCTTCTGCTTACTGATAGCGGTCTGGAGAAGCTGTTTCATAAAAGGCATGTCACTCTCTCGCGCACCGAATTCTTTGCCGTAATCGGCGAGACGCCCGATGCATTCATCGAGACCCATGTTTCCGTTTTGGTCGCGCTCGAAAAGTACCTGGAGGACGACGGAGCGTGCGAGATGTCTATTTGCCATAAGAACAAGGAACTATACGCTCTATCTTACACTACTTGCGTGGAGCAAAAGTGAAGAGCGTGGAAAACTTATCATCTATGCTTTTGCCGCGGTCGTCTCTTTCGTTTCTTTGGTTTCGGAACTCTGTCCGCTTTCGCGAAGCTCTTTCTGCTTTTTCTTGGTGCGGCGCTGTTCGCGCTGGGCTCTCGCGACGATATCCACCGCCACGCGCCCGTTGTACTTACCGCAGTTGGGGCACGCGCGGTGCGACTGACGGAGCGCCCCGCATGCACACGTAGAGACACGCGCCTTTTGGAGACCGTGATGTGAACGGCGTTTGCCTGTCTTTGAGCGGTTGACCCGCATTCGAACTACCATAGTTGGCACAATATACGGTATTAGTATGCGTTGGGCAAGGGCGGGCAATATTGAGCTGACACACGTTGGACAAGGTTCTAGGGACTAGGGACTAGGTGTTAGAGAAGAATGCGGGAACAGAATGTCGCACGATGGATGTCGGAAAGCCCATCGCGGGTAATGGCGCGGCGATGTGCGACAGTGCCATAGCCTTTGTGGACGTCGAATCCGTATGCCGGATACTGCGACGCAATCGCTACCATGTGCCGGTCGCGTATCACCTTGGCCGCGATGGAGGCCATGGATATGACTGGCTCGGAATCGTCGCCACGGATGATGGTTTGTTGTGATGTAAATTGTTCCGGTGCCTTGAGACTGCCGTCGAGCCGAATCTCGCACTCGTCGGCGCGCGCGCCGAGTTTCTCGAGCGTCGCCGCGAGCGCGGCGCGGATAGCGAATACGATGCCGTGAGTATCAATAATTGAGGCAGGAGAGAATGCGACCGCAAAAGACATCTGCCCGCTTTCGCGAAGCTCTTCGAAGCGCGTAAAAAGCGATTCGCGTTTCTTTTCGGATAATTTCTTGGAATCTTTGACCCCCTCGACGAGCGCAAAATCGAAATCAACAGGCACCATCACCGCGCCGACCGATACGGGCCCCGCGAGCGGCCCGCGCCCCGCTTCGTCGATACCGATAAGGTATTTCATGCCTCAATAGTACCAAGAGAAATGCCCTCTTTCGGAGAAAAAATCCCTGAAAAAAGAGGAGTGTATACTGCTCGTATGTCCCTCCTCCGCTAAAGCTACGGACGGGCAAGCGCGCGCATGAAAAACAATTTTGTACATTTGCATACACACTCGCACTACTCCCTGCTCGAGGCGTTGCCGAAAATCCCCGACCTTATTGAAGCCGCAAAGAAAGACGGGCAGACGGCGCTCGCGCTCACCGACAACGGCAACATGTACGGCGCGATTGAATTTTACAAGGAATGCACTCAGGCGGGTATCAAACCGATTATCGGCGTGGATTTTTTCGTCGCGCCGCGCACGAGAAACGATAGGGAGAACAAGGTGGACGACCAGCTTGGCCGCCTCGTCTTGCTTGCCAAAAACGACACGGGATATCACAACCTCATCAAGCTCGTTTCCGCCTCGTATCTCGAAGGGTTTTACGTGCGTCCGCGCGTCGACCGCGAGCTCATCGAGAAATATGCTGGCGGCCTCGTGGCGATACTTCCCTCTCATGCCGGCGAGCCGGCCTACGCCCTTCGTCACGTCCAACCCGACAGAGCCTCGCAGGCGCTGGAGTGGTACAAGAAACTATTCGGCGATGACTGCTACATAGAGGTAACGCGTCACCCCGAGATAGCGGACCACGAGAAGGAGATGCAGGCGCTCATCAAGCTCGCCCGCTCACAGAGCGTGCCGCTCGTGGCGGCGCACGACGTGTACTATCTGAAACGCGATGACGCGCTTGCGAGCGACCTCGTCAACAAAATCCGCACCGCGAGTGTTCTCGACCGCGAAGACGGCTCGTACCAGATGAAAGATTTCTCGTTCCTTCCGACTGCACGCATGAAGGAGCTGTTCAAAGACATCCCCGAGGCGCTCGAACACGCCGCCAAGATTGCCGGCAAATGTTCGCTCAAGCTCGCGCTGGGCAAGGCCATCTTCCCTACCTTCCCCATTCCCCAAGGCTCGACCGGCGACAAAGAACTGCGCGTGCTCGCCGAGCGCGGCATCCCCGAGCGCGAATTATTGGACACCGCCGAGCTCCGCACGCGCATCGATTACGAGCTCGAAATCATCAAGAACAAGGGCTACGCATCGTACTTTCTCATCGTTGCCGACCTGCTTCGTCACGCACGCGAAGTCGGCATTTTCACCAATACTCGAGGTTCTGCGGCGGGCTCGCTTGTCTCGTATCTCTGCGGCATCACGACCGTCGACCCCGTCGCTTTCAACATGCCCTTCGAGCGCTTTCTGAACCCCGAGCGCCCGTCGGCGCCGGATATCGACATGGACATCGACGCCTTCCGCCGCGACGAGCTCATCGAGTACGCGCGCGCGAAGTACGGCACCGACCACGTCGTACAAATCGGTACGTTCGGCACCATGATGGCGCGGGCCGCCGTGCGTGATGTCGCGCGCGCGCTCGGCCATTCATACGGATTGGGCGACACGATTGCCAAGCTCATCCCCTTCGGCAAGCAGGGCTTCCCCGTGACCATCGCGGGCGCGCTCAAGGAGACGCCCGAGCTGAGCGAGCTCTACAAGCGCGACCCCGATGCGCACGAAATCCTCGACCTCGCCCAAAAGCTGGAAGGGAACGCGCGGCACGTCGGCGTGCACGCGGCCGGCGTCATACTCGCACCCTCGCCGGTCGTCGATTACGCCCCCGTACAACTCGACCCCAAGGGCGGCAAGACCATCACGCAGTACGATATGTATAGTATTGCGGACGAGTACGGCGGTGTCGGTCTCCTCAAATTCGACTTCCTCGGACTCACCAACCTCTCGGTCTTGGCCGACGCCGTCGCGCGCGTTAAACGGCGACTGAATGTCGACATTGACCTCGACCGCATTCCCCTCGACAACAGCAAGACCTACGAAATGCTCGCGCGCGGCGAAACGCTCGGCGTCTTCCAGATGGCCGGCTCCGGCATGACCGCGTATCTCAAAGACCTCCAGCCGACCGTCATCCACGACTTGAACGCAATGGTCGCACTCTACCGCCCTGGCCCGATGGCGTTCATACCTGAGTACATTGAACGCAAGAAAAATCCGTCCAAGGTGCGCTACCTCGACCCGCGCATGGAAAGTATCCTCAAGCCCACCTACGGCGTCCTCATCTATCAGGACGACGTGATGATGATGGCGGTACAGCTGGCGGGCTACTCGTGGGGCGAGGCCGACAAATTCAGAAAAGCGATGGGGAAGAAGATACCCGCGGAAATGCAGGCGCAAAAAGAGCACTTCACGAAAGGATGCCTCGAGCACGGCATGCGCAAGGACGTCGCGCAAAAATTGTGGGAGCAAATCGAGACCTTCGCCGCATACGGATTCAACAAAGCGCACGCCGCGAGCTACGGCAATCTCGCCTACAAGACCGCATATATGAAAGCCAACTTCCCCGTCGACTACATGGCGGCGGTGCTCACGGCGGACGCCGGCGATGTGGAAAAAATCGCCGAGGTCGTCGCCGAATGCAAACGCATGGGTATCCGCGTACTTCCGCCGTCGGTGAGCGAAAGCCTCGGCAATTTCACGGTTGTGGAAGTTAAACTTGCACAACGAGAACACGATATTGGAGGTGCGCAAGTCCCCGACGCAATACGGTTCGGGCTGTACTCCATCAAGAACTTCGGCACCGGCGTCGCCGACTCCATCATCGAGAAACGCGCTAAGGGCCCGTTCACCGACATCCGTGATTTTCTCTCGCGGGTTGCCGACAAAAATCTCAACAAAAAATCGCTCGAATCGCTCATCATGTGCGGCGCGCTCGACGAATACGGAGAGCGCGGTGCGCTCATGGGCAACATTGACCGGTTGCTCGAATTCCACCGCGAGCACATGAAGGCGCCGAGCGACCAAGGTTCGCTCTTTGGTTCGACAAGCTCACCACAAGCGGCGCAATTGCGATTAGAGCCGGCGGCGCCGGCATCCATGGACCAGCGGCTCATCTGGGAAAAAGAACTCCTCGGCCTCTACATTTCGGGCCATCCGCTCGACAAGCACAAAGAAAAAATGGCGAAACTCAAAATGGATATCAAGACGTTCAAGGAGAAATTCCCTCGCGGGATGGAAACGGTCATCGGCGGATACCTCGAGACGACCCAACCGATACTTACAAAAAAGGGCGACCGCATGATGTTCGCCCGTCTCACCGACTTTTCCGACAATATAGAACTCGTCGCCTTCCCGCGGGTGCTGCAGGAAGACGCCAGGCTGTTCGTCCCCGGCTCGTGCATCCTAGTCAAAGGAAAATATTCGGAGCGCAACGGACAGGCTAGCTTCGTCGTCGAGAAAGCCAAGGCGCTGTAAGGTTTTCAGTCACCGTTTCTCCTGCTATCATGCTGAGATTATGCAACCGGAGGCACAGGAGAATGACCACAAGAAACTCGGCCGCGAGCTTGATTTGTTTGTGTTCTCTGAGCTCGTGGGGCCCGGTCTCCCGCTCTGGACGCCCAAAGGTACGCTCTTGCGCAACCTCCTCGACGACTTCGTATGGGAGCTCCGGAGGGCGCGCGGATACGAAAAAGTGGAGATCCCGCACATCACCAAGAAAGAGCTCTATGAAACGAGCGGCCACTGGGACAAATTCAAGGATGACCTTTTCCATGTCATCTCGCGCGACGGGCACGAGTTCGTCATCAAGCCCATGAATTGCCCGCACCACACGCAAATCTATACGCGCAAGCCTTGGAGCTACCGCGAAATGCCCCAACGCTATGCCAACTCGACCATGTGCTACCGCGACGAACAAACCGGCGAGCTCAACGGTCTCTCGCGCGTGCGTGCGTTCACGCAAGACGACGCGCACGTCTTCTGCCGTGAGGGGCAAGTAAAAGAAGAATTCCTCAATATATGGGATATTGTGCAAGAATTTTACGGTGTCTTTGGTTTCACTCTCACCATCCGTCTCTCGTTCCACGACCCGAAACAACCGGAGAAATATCTCGGCGACAAAAGTAAATGGGAAACGGCGGAGCGTATTTTGCGTGAGATAACGGTGGAGAAAGGCGCCAAGACTTTTGAGGGCCACGGCGAAGCCGCTTTCTACGGGCCCAAGCTCGACTTTATGGCAAAAGACTCACTCGGCCGGGAGTGGCAGGTAGCGACTATCCAGCTCGACATGAACATGCCGGATAGATTCGACCTAACCTGCGTGAACGAGAAAGGGGAAAAGGAACGCATCGTGATGATACACGCCGCCATCATGGGCTCGATTGAGCGCTTCCTCGCCGTCATCATCGAACATCTCGGCGGCACGTTTCCGCTCTGGCTTTCGCCGGTGCAAGTGGTCGTGTTGCCTGTTTCGGAGAAGCACGCCACATACGCGAACGAAATCTTCCGGCAACTTAAGGATGCGGACATCCGCGTCGAGCTCTCCGCCGACGATTCGCTCGGCAAGCGCATTCGCGCATCGAAACTCGAAAAAATCCCCTGCTTTATCGTGGTCGGCGACAAAGAGATGGCCGACAAGACCGTCACCGTCGAGAACAACAGGAGCGGCGACAAGCAGACCGTGCCGTTGCAGGAATTCATCACGTCGACTCTCGCGCGCATCAAAGAACGCGCCAACGCCTAAAACACAAACCGCCTCTTTCGAGGCGGTTTGTGTTCACTTTGTTTTGGAGCTTCGCACCCTTGCCCCGTGAGACGTTCGCGGAGCGAACTGTCTCTCTGGGGCGTCCGCCGGAGATTAACTCCGAGTAACGATTAGCTGAGGAGCACCGTTCGCCGCACGGCTGATGCTCATTGCATCCTTGGTCGAAGACGATTCCATGGTCGGGAGGTTTTCGAAGGAAGCGACCGGCTTCGGAGCGACTGCCGCTACCGGTGCCGCAACCGCGACATGTGCCGGTGCCACTGTCATTTCCGGCTTGCGGCGCAAGTTGCCGAGCGTCGAGCCGACGAGGGCGAACGCACCACCGCGGAAGTAGACCAAGAGGTAGGCACCTGCCGCCGCGAAGGCAAACATGGACACCCAGTACATCGCATTGCCCACAGGACCGAAGTCAAAGCCCGTGTACGGAATCTGCGTGAGCGAGACTGTAGGCGTCTGCACGACAGGCTGGACGTAGCTGGTGCGGCAGGTGTTGCTACCGCCCTGACCGGAAACAGTCATCGTGTAGACTCCGTTGCCGTAGTTGTAGAGCGAGGTACTGCCGTTCGGTGCGACCGAGCCAACCGACGGAGAGATGAAGCCGCTGGTCGCGTAGCTCGAAGACCAGTAGAGTGTCACGAGTCCGTTGTAGCCGGTGGTCGCCGTGATGGTGCAGTACGGGAGCTGTGTGTTGTACACCGGATAGTTGTACGTCGGCTGGTAGACCGGGTAGTAGGTCGGATAGCTCGGCTGTGAGACGTACTGGACGATGTGCTGGGGCGTCGCTTGCGAGACCGGAGCAACGTTCGTGTTGGTGTTCACGTTGTTGTTATTGTTCACGATGTTGATGGGTCCGCCGCCGCCTTGCTGTTGCTGCTGCTGCTGTTGCTGTTGCTGCGGAGCGTAGACCGTATTCGTACGCGGTTGCTGAGGAGCGCTGTAGCCCGGCGCGTAGAAGGTCATCGGCTGTGAGCGATACGAAGGCTGTGAGTAGTTCTGGTACGGCTGGTAGTACGAGTCGTTGTAGTATGTGTCCTCGTACGTGTAGGGTTCGTAGGAGTAATCGGGCTGCGACGTATAGCAACCGCAGTCATTGTCGTAGACGGTGCCCCATCCATCGGAGCCACCCCAGTCGCTCGTCCCACAGGATCCACCGCAATCGTTGTCGTAGACGGTGCCCCATCCATCAGAACCGCCCCAACCATCGGAGCCACCCCAACCATCGGAGCCACCCCATCCATCGGAGCCGTCAGAGCCACCCCATCCATCGGAGCCGCCCCATCCATCGGAACCATCGGAGCCGCCCCATCCACCGGAGCCGCCCCATCCACCGGAGCCGTCAGAGCCACCCCATCCATCGGAGCCGCCCCAGCCGTCTTCCTGCGCATGAACGGTTGTGGCAAATGCGCCAAAAGAAAGCACCGCCGCAATCGCGACCGCAGACAGAACAAGAAACATATTCTTTACTGATGCATTTGTCATAATCGTTTCATTAAGTATCTACTAGCTAAGTGAATAATCTATTAATGGCTAAACACAGCTATTATAGCAGATAATACTAATCTGTCAAGACCTACAAAAGGGGGTGGAGAGCGAGCCTAAGGCCCGCTCTCCAAGCAATCATCGCGCAAATCCGATGATGGCGCCCGTCGGGCTCAGTCTGCGGCCCTGCGGGTCAACACACCAGAGGTTGACCCCGTCGCGACCGACTGTCAGGTTGCCGCCGAGCCGCCCACACGCCGCAACACGTTCCGGCGGCAGCGGACAATTCGATCCTGCCCGACTCGGACACTTCCGACTGGTACGGCAATCCGAGCGCGACCGCGCGATATTCACGCACGCCGGGCGCCGGCACGCCGGCGATTGGCATGCGCCTTGCGGACCAGCGGCGGTGCGAGCCCCACCGACGTAGACATTCACGTTGATGCGGGGGTTCGCCGTCGCTGTTGCCGTTGCGTTGCTTGGTCCAGTCGTATTCTTGTGACTGGTCGTGGTTTTCGGCTGGTAGGGCATGTTGACTTCCGGCCTCAACGGGTAGACCTGCCGTTCGGTCGCGGATGCAACCGTCGGCAGGATCAAGGCGCAAAGCGCCAGGAACCAGCGAATTTTCATGATCGAGCTCCCTGAGTGTCAATTGAGACGATATTCCGTGCCTACGGCACGAAATAGGCTCATTTCTAGAACCCGACGCATTGTGACCATATGTTGCATGAAGTCAAGATGTACTGAAAATCGCCCTTGTATATAAAAAAGAAACTTGGCGGAGGAACGAATCCCTCCGCCAAGCGAATAGCACCAAGTCCACCAGAGTTTTTTGTCGGCTAGCGCGCCGCGACGAGCTGTCCATTGGGCCGCACACGGCGACCCTGAACGTCGAGGCAATGGTAGTTACCATCGGGCGCCGCTATCAGGCGGTGCCCGGCACCAAGCCGCGAGCAGGCAGCCACGCGATCCGCAGGCAACCCGCCGGCGCACGTCGAGCAGGTCGACGAATGCCTTTGGAGAGCCGGCGGGGTCACGTAGATGACCTTCACCTCCGGAGCCGGAGCGGCAACGGTGTTCGGGGGCGCCACGGCGTTGACCGTGTCGGTACCCGAATTACTACCGAAGTTGGCGCGGGCGTTTGCGTCCGCGACCGCTTTCACCTTCTGCGCGTCCCAGCATTTGCCGGTACACGCGCTGATGGTGCCGTTGCTACCGACATCGGTCGGCACGCCGGCGCTCGCATTCGCGCGAGCGACACCGACGGCTGCGACTGCATCGTAGCAGGCCTTGTCGTGGCAGCCAAAGTTGTAGAAGCCGAGGCCGATGAGCCCGAGCAACGCGATGGCGATGATTCCGACCAGTGCGATGCTGCTCCAGTCGGTAGCACTGCGAGTGACCGCGTAGTTCGGCATCGGTTGGACCGATGCGTATTGCGGCGGCTCGATCACCGTATGAACGCGGTGAACGAATGCTTGCTCCTGGGGGCCTTGGCCCCGGTTGTCGACGGTCGTCATGGGCAAAGCCCTCCTGTTGAACTGTCTTAGAGCTGCGAGCGCATTGTTGACCGTAGTCTTCAATCCACTCTTATGTCCATTATAACAAGAAAAGCCCCTTTGTCAAGGGCTATAAATACCTTATGCAGAGCCAAAAAACGACGGCGGAGCTTTGGGGCCCCGCCGTGTGATTTTAGTGTACTCGTACAGATTTGCAGGATTAGGCTTGCGGCAGAGGCGCATCCGCTTCGGCCGCCGCGCGTGATGCCGGCGGTTCTGCAAGCGGCGCGAGAGCTGGAGCACGCCGCGGTTGCGGTTCGGCTCGCAGCTCGAGCCACGGCGGAACGTCGCCGGGGAATCGAGCATAGTAGGGCTTTTCGATGATGGTCACGATACGGCGTCTGAGCACCTGACTGTCCGCTTCCCCTTGAAAATCCGGGTGAAGCAGGCCGTCACGTGAAGCAACGCGCCGGTCACCAATCGAGGCTGCACCCGAGGCTCTTGCGGCAAGCTGCGCCCGCAGGTTTGCGTTTTCCAGCTGCAAATCGTTGAATGCGGTATCGTTGACCGACGATGCCACGTAGTCATCGCCTTTCGTGTAGAAGAAGTCGATGACCGCAAACGCGATAGTGCCAAACAGGGCGATTTTTGCGAGCAGGTCGACGTTGAAGGTCCAATCCTGGTAGGTCAACACGGGCAAGCCCGTGAGACCCTTATTGGCGAGAAAGACGACGAGAGCAATCACAACGAGTGCCCCGCACGCCAGACGAGACGTCCAGATGTTGCGCCTCCGATGTTCCGCCACCGGCCACCGGCCGGAATGCAGATTGAAGAAGACGAGCATCGCGATAGCGGGTGCCATCATCATGATGAGGAGCTGTGCGACCGTGCCACCGTAGTACGGCACGACCATGGTGCTCACCTGCGGGAAGATTCCGAGCAGGAAGGCAAAGGCGATGACCGTGAGAACCCACATGGTGTCCGCCACGATTGAGTAGAGCTTTCCGCGCTTACGCATTGATTTCTTGCCTCCGATTTCGATGAGTGGTGCCACCGCAGGTGCGGCAGCGGGTTGAACTTGCACGGACGCCGCGGATGCGGCGCCCGCAATTGAATCTGTATACCGGAACTACTCCGGTTGCCGAGCCAAGCAGTACACTA
The DNA here is from genome assembly GCA_001781335.1 of Candidatus Kaiserbacteria bacterium RIFCSPHIGHO2_02_FULL_55_25. Lineage (GTDB taxonomy): Bacteria > Patescibacteriota > Minisyncoccia > Phycocordibacterales > UBA2100 > UBA10103. The sequence goes on from MFLL01000006.1 coordinate 16,477, forward strand.
TAAATGGTATCCTGTCAAGTCGCCCCTACTTTTTCTTGCTCTTGAGAATTTGCTCCATCACGTCGAGCGTATCGAGAATTTCAAGACCTTTCTCCTGGATTTCCGCCACGACGCCTGCCTGCCGGTTCTGCTCCTGAAGACCTTTGAAATACATGCGGGTAAGGATGTCGCCTTGTACAGACTCCGGTAATTTCGGGAATTCCTCGGCGATAAGCTTCTGCGCGGCGGACTCATCCCCTTTCTCGTACAGAGCCTGCAATTGTGTATGAAATAGTTCGAGTGCGTCGTGTTCCATATATATAGTGATTAATTAATTGAATGCCCCTTCGGTTGCTAAACGCTGTTTCGCACGGTCAAGTCGCACACTGAAGAGTGCGCTCAGGAAATTGGAAAACCAACCGAGTAGCGTCTGCCGCTGGGTCAAATCCCTTTCACTGTCGGCAAAAAACGCTTCCTCGCGCGCTTCCGGCGTGGAATTATCCCATGTGCGCCCGTCCAAGTCACGGAAATTCGCGCGGAATTCCGGATTCCGCACTTGCTCAAGGAGTGCGTTCTCGTTGAGTTCCTCGTTTATGTGCCGCCGCTCCGTCCGCGCATCCGCGGCGGTGCCCACGCCACGTTCGCCCACCTGCGGCACGCGCTCGCCCGTCTGCGCTTCGCGTACGATACGCGAGATGAGCACGGGGTCGTTCGATACGGTGCCGGCAAGAAGATAGCCCATCGACGCCCTGTTGGTCTGAATATGCTCGAGCGTCGCGCGTGAGCGTTTCGTCTTTTCTCCGTGGAACATCCAGCCCAGCAAACCGGGCTTCAGAATCTGCTTCTGCAATTTCGGGTCGAGCCTGTTCCAATCCAAATCGTCCGCCTTGATACCTGTCTTGTCGGTATGATAATGGACACGTTCATTGAGTCCGATGTAATAATCGCTCTCGCGAATATCGCGATTGGCGCGTTGTGAGAGCACCATGGCGTTGATTTCGTCGTGCGAGCCGCGCATAAACAGATAGCTCATCGACGTCTTCATCACTTCCATGGCCCGTTCCGGCTTGAGATTAAAACGTATCGACGCAAATGCGGGATTGTGCACGAGCATGAACGTGACGTCTTCTTTCGTGAGGTTTGTTTGAACCTCCTCAAGCAGTAGCTTGCGGTGGCCGAATTCCTCGAGCAGGTGCCCAAGCTCCGCCCAATCCGATGCCTGCATTGCTTCCGGATGCTCGGACGCCGCCATGTAGCGCAAAAATAATTCGTGCGGCCCGTGCGCCCGCACAAGCTCGCCGAACATCTCTTGGTCTTTCTTGCTCGGGAGAATGACGTCCATCGTCGGTCCCTGCTCAAAGGTAAGCGGGACGTTCCGCTCAATGCGTCCCTTGGATAAATTTCTCCAGATGAAATCCGGTATGACACCTGCAGGAACCCTCTGCGGTGCGATGAGTGGCGCTTGCGGCCCTTGCGGCATTGCGGGACCGGCGCCGGCCAACCCGCGTCCGCCCGGTCCTCTGGGATTCAGTAAGCGCTCGACATCTGCCAACGTGTACCTCTGCTCGGTGCCATCGGGATTGGTACGAGGTCTGCCGTCGGGGTCGAGGTACACATAGTAATCCGGTACCCCTGCGTTTGGCCCGCCTGTTGTGTTGTCCGAATTGTGGACGAGTTGGAATCGCCTGCGGTCGAATCGTTCTCGCGGCGGTAGAAACGGTTCCTGCCCGGCACGCCGGTCTCTGTTGCGTACATTATCTTGCGCCTGTGCACCCAGTCTCCCGAGGTCTATTGTTCCGTTTGTTCCCTGCACCACCTCTCCCGCTCCCGCAGCCGACGGAGCATCGGCTGGTCCGGCAGGTGGCAACAATGCCGCTAGTCGTCGGGGGCCTTTTTCACGCCTTGTCTTTGGATTGGCGGTGATTGCAGTTATTTTCGCATATTCAACGGGGTTGACCGGTCGTAACCTATGGCCGGCATAGGTAAATACGCCCGGCGCGGACGAGTCGGCGGACGGGTCAATGATGAAATCTCCCCCCTCGGGGGCCTCCGATACTTCGTTCGGCATGACGGCAAAGAAATCTTCTTTCGCCTCAGCAGGCGCTTCCTTTGGCTCATCTACAGAGTCCACTTTCTTGCCGCCAGCGGTAAGGTCCGGCAATGGAATTACGATGTCACTTTCCACCGGCACCTTGCGACGCTTCATTGCTTCGGCGGCCCGCCGTTCGAATGCTTCAGTCATGAAAAAATTGTAGCACGCGATTGAAGGGCTTTAGGGCGTTTCCCCAAAAAAACAGGGGGCCGTGAGGCCCCGCTGTTACAAGTCTTGAACTGTAGAGAACTTCGTTCCCGGTATCAGGCGGCGTCCATGTGGTCCATGGGCGGCTTGATGACCTTGAACGTCTTCTCGCGCTTATTGGCTTTTTCGACCTCCTGCAGGTACGTAACGTCCTGCATGGCGAGATCCATAAATTTCTTCTGCCAATACTCGCTGTTGGTGACATCCTGCACCTTCCATGAGCCGTCCTTGGTGAGCTCGTGGATTTTCAGCTCGCCATCGATTTGGCCGACGAGAATCGGCCCGCCGATGACAGCTTCCAGCTGGACGGCTCGTTGTTTCGGGACGCCGACCAGACCACGGACCCTGCCGAACCGCTCGTCAGCGATGACGCGCGATGGCGCAGTGATGTCGAGGTCGATGCCTTCACCGACGACTTCGGCGGCGTCAGCCGTGATCGGGAACGCGCCGTGATACCGGAGCTTTCCGCCACTTTTGACGATTTCCGCGAAGTCTTCGGTCGTCGAGCCATGGGACCCCACCAGCAAGCCGGTGACAACGGTCCTAAGCGCGACGCCTTCCTTTTGCTGGCGGACCAGCTCATAGGAATCGTCACCCACCGGCGCGACATCGGCGCGGAACAGACGGTCGCCTTTGATTTGCGGCATTCTGTCCGGGTCGCTCGCGACGGGAATCGCACGGGGCTTGCGCCCACGGCGACCGGCGTTGATCGGTCCGAGGATGATGCTGAGGCCGGCGGCGCCGGTCTCGTCAACCGTCTCGAACAGATTGGCGCCAGTGAGATATTCCAGATGAGCCGGAACCTTGCCAAGCTTCTTCAAGCGGGCAAGCAGTCGAGCATTGTCGACTGTCAGTTCAAAGCCTCGCATCTTTCAGTTCTCCTCGATACTTGTGTCAATGTTGGGAGCTTCCGTCGGAAGCTCCAGAGCTGTCTTTGCTCTACGCGCCATGGTAGCACATCTGACAGAAATGTCAATGTTTCGAGGTAAAAAGAGGATGCGCCGCGGCAAGCATTGCCGCGGCGCTTTGTTTGAATGATCGACTGTTGCGCGGTTAACCGCGCCGTTCCGTCCGCTCGCCCATCGGGGCGGCCTTCGAGAACGTGTTGCCAGTGTTGTACATGATGTAGTTGACGAGGCTCGTCGAGACCCACACCTGCACCAGAATGAACCATTCGATGAACCCGAAGTAGACGGGTGTCGTCAAATATCCGCGGCCCATCTCGACCGGAATAGTGACGAACAAGAGCTTGAGTATGTCTCCGTCATACACCGGATACACGTGGATGGTCACGTGAATCGCGAAGGTCAGGGCCCAGATGACGAATGCGCCGATGACGCCGTAGAATGGACCCTGCGCAGTGTTTTGCTGTTCGCTCAACTGCTCCTGCTTGATGGCTCCGCGACCCATCATCTGGCCAATGAGCTCGCGACCCTCGAAATAGACGAAGAATACGACCCAGGTGGCGAGCCACCAAATGAGAATCGTTTTCTTGGTCTCGACGGACAGGCCGCTCAAGCCGAGCAGAGGTACGCCGAGCGCCACAGCGACCCCGACGATGAACGCGTCCCACCGTTCGAGCCAGATGTACGGCGGCTTTCCATCAGGTTGGGGCAACATGCCAAACGCGACACGCAACCTGACAAATTTCGGCTTTCGATCCGATTCGGATATGGCAGGGGGCTGCTGCGCAGGCTGGGCAGATTGCGGCGCAGGTGCTGCGCCGGGGGTCTGGTCTGTCATGACACAAATCCTTGTTGCGTCCCGATGCAGCTCGGGAACTGTGGAAGTTGTGCCTCTAAAATCCTTTTGAGTCAAGAAGCCGCCGTTAGCGGCCCCAGCGGTCGATGCTGATGGCGTGTCCTATATCCACCGCATAGCCGATGTCGACGGGATGTGCGATTGCGACGGGTGTACCGACGGAGACCGCACGGCCGATGCTGACTGCGCGGCCTATGTTTACCGCATGAGCGATATTGACCGCGTGTGCGATATCAACGGCGCGGCCTACCGGCGCGAGTCTTCCGCCGTAGGATTCGATGCCGACTGCGTGCGCGATATCTACCGCGTGCGCGATAGTCACCGGATGAGCGATGCCGACGATGCGCCCGACAATCACCGGATGAGCGACACTGACGGGATGCGCGACTTCTACCGGATAGCCCGCCAAAAACGGACGACCGACGGAAACAGGATGCGACGCCGACGCGGGTCTGCCTGCCGAAGCGGGATACCCGACTATCTCCGAGTCGGTTATGACTATCGTTTCGTACTCGTCGTACACGGCACAGCCGCAACTCCCCGAAGTGCCGTCGGGCGGAGCGGCGGCGTAGACAGGCGCGGCTATGCCGAGCACCGCGAGCACCGTAAACAATGTAAGTGTGTATCGCATACTAGATGTCGTAGGTTCCGACGAAGCTCGCTTCGAGTACGTAGCGGGCGCTCTTGCCGGTGAGTGTGTCGCACGTCACGAGCGTGAGGCGCGTGCCTTTCTCGGGCGACATATCGATGTTGGTGTTGGTCGCGTCTGCCGTAATAATCGACACGACGCTGTACATGTAGGCTTTGCCCTGTGCAGTGAGCGTGATGGTGTCTCCCGTCTTGAGCTCGGGAACTTTGTTGAACGCCTGATACATTTTGTTGCGGACAATCGGCAGATTCGAGGAGTGCGCGAAGATAATCATGTTACCCACCTCGCCAAGCTGAGCCGAGTCCACGTAGCGCGCGGGACCGTTTTGCAAAAGCGCATCGAGCGCACTGATATCGCGCGTCGCAGGGTTCTGTACGGCAAGGTCGAGGTCGATGGCGGGAATGATGAGACGCTCCGGCGCGACCCCGCTTACCGCAGGCGTCTCTTCGCCAAGCTCCGGGAGTGACGCAAGCGCGATATTGTTCTGCGAATCAGAACCGCTTGTGGTGAGCGACGTCGAACCATCGATATAATCCGGCACGAAGCCGACGGAATCGGCCGTCGAAAGCGAGAGAAAGAAAATCACTACCGTCGCGGCCAAAAAGACCGTCACCGGCGGCCTGTCCTCGGATTTGTGGGAAGAGTTATTCACGGCGATATAGTACACTATAAATATCGTCTTGTCAACCTTTGACGGATGGCTCTAATCATGGAATTATCACGGGCATGGCAGATGCACAGCACCCGCCGCAAGCAAGCGCCTCCCCCGCCCGAACCGAGCCCATTTCGGTATTTGCAAATGTCTTAGCGGTTGCCGGAATCATCATTCTTGTCATCATCGTCCTGTGGGGCATCATCCACATATTCTCGCTTTCGGGCGGATGGTTCTCTTCTCTCTTTTCGGGTTCGCGCAATACCGCTATCCAAGTGACCGTGCCGTCTCAGGCCGACTCCGGCGAGCCGGTTGCCGTGAACTGGAAATATTCTCCGAGTGTAAAAGGCAATTATGCGCTCCTCTATCCGTGCACTGCCGGCCTTTCATTCTCACTGTACGGCGGCGCACAGATTCCCTGCGGAGGTGCGTACACGCTTGGGCTTGCGACAAGCTCAGCCACGATTTTCCCGCTCTCAACTGCGACCACGAGCGTACGGGTTCCGCTTACCATTCTGTATATCCCTTCGTCGACCAGCACGACGGCTTCTGTGCCCGCGCAAGGCTCGGCAAGCACGGTCATCAATCCCGCGAAGCTCATCGTCACTCCTGTTGCCGAGCCGAGGAAACCGGCGACCCCTATCAATACCTCTCCCGTAGCGACGGGTCCCGCCGACCTCGCCGTCACCATACTCTCGCTCAACGCGGATTCGTGGGGGAACGCGACAGTGACGTTCGATATCGGAAATGTCGGCGGCTCACCCTCCGGCACGTACTACTTCTCTGCGCAACTCCCCACGACACAGTCGTACTCGTATTCGTCACCCGCGCAGGCCCCGCTTGCGGCCGGTTCGCGTATCGTGAACACCCTGAACTTCACGATGGCCAGCCCCGGCACATTCACCGTGAGCGTAACGAGCGGCAACGACTCAAACGCCTCGAACAACTACGTGTCGCAGTATTTGAACTCACCGTACAACGTGCAGTATCAAAATCAGTACTACACGCCAAGCACGTACCAAACCAATATCGGGAACCAGCAGTGCTACTGGAACGGTGCCGCGTACATCTGCAATCAGGGCAACTATTACAATTCTGGTAACGGCCTGCCTTACTACCAAAACAGCGGTCAGTATCCGTACATCACTCCGAACGGATACTAATATTATAAAAAGATTAAGGGCGGCCGCTGCGGCCGCCCTTTTCTGTCTTGTCTTTCTGATGCGCGAGTTTAAGTCGCCCCAACAGCAACTTTTCTCGGCCATGTCGCGTATGTCCACATGAACTGGACGATGAGGAATGCGACCAGTACCGCGAATCCGACGACGTCCGACCATTGCAGTTTGGCGAAGTAGCCGGCGACGAGTCCGGCGGGCATGACCGCTTTCCGCCAGCCCCACTGCCATTCGTCAATCTCCATGTTGTCCTGTGACACGCGATATAGCAAACCTCCAAAAAATAAGAGCAGGACACTACACGAGATCGAGAGCATCGGCGGACTCGTTACGAACACCCCGATGAGCACGGCGGCGGCGGCGGCATAAAATGCGGACACGACAGCGGATTCGGAGGCGTCCGAGACAATCTCGGAGACACGATCGTCTACGACTGCATTCACCGCGCAGATCAACCCTGTAGCAACGATTCCACCCACCAGGGCGGCGATGCCGAGAGCTTGTGCTTCCGTGGCATCGAATTGGTAAATCGCTAGCCAGCGAAGCGCAATCAGCACCGCCACAATAACCGGCGGCCAACCAGCGTCGAACAACTTGCTCCAAGGACCATACACCATTGTTGTATCAGCGGCTTTACCGCTGCTCCCTAAGCCGCCAAGCGCGGCACTGAACGAAACAGTACTATCTTCGTTTTATATATCAAGCGTTGCTTCCTTGGCATGTGACTGGATGAATGATTTGCGGGCGGGAACGTCAGTGCCCATGAGCATGTCGAAGACCATGTCCGCTTCGACAGCGTCATGGATAGCGACCTGTTTGAGGATGCGGCGGGCGGGGTCCATCGTGGTCTCCCACAATTCTTCGGAATTCATTTCGCCCAAGCCCTTGTAGCGCTGTACCGATATTTTCGGAGCTTTCCCGACGCTCCGACGTCCGTCGGAGGTCGGGACCCCGACCCCTTCGGGCGTCGGGGCTTCTTCACTATCAACTACCGACTCTTCACTATCAACTGTTTCAAGCGGCATATCCTTGCCGACAAGCTTGATGCGCTCCTCGTCGGTGTATGCGTAGAAAATCTCCTTACCCTTTTTCACCTTAAAAAGCGGCGGCTGAGCGATGTAGAGGAAGCCGCCGTCGATGACGGGGCGGAAATGGCGGTACATGAGCGTGAGGAGAAGTGTGCGGATGTGCGCGCCGTCCACGTCGGCATCAGTCGCGATGATGATTTTGTGGTAGCGCAATTTTGCGATGTCGAAAATATCGCCTATCGCAGTCCCCAGCGCGACGACGAGATTTTTAATCTGCTCGCTGGCGAGCATCTTGTCCAGACGTGCGCGTTCGATGTTGAGAATCTTTCCGCGCAAAGGAAGCACGGCCTGTATGCGCCGGTCGCGGCCCATCTTGGCAGTGCCGCCGGCCGAATCTCCCTCCACGATGAAGAGTTCGGACTCTTCCGCACTCTTGCTCTGACAGTCGGCGAGCTTGCCGGGCAGAGTCATGCCGTCGAGCGCGCCTTTGCGCAGTATTGAGTCCTTGGCCGCCTTCGCCGCTTTGCGTGCCTTCATCGCCAGCGCAATTTTGCCGAGAATCGCGCGGGCTTCCTCCGGATGTTCTTCGAGGAACTGGCCAAACGCCTCGCCGAAGACGGTCTCGGTCGCGCCGCGCGCTTCCACCGAGCCGAGCTTGCCCTTGGTCTGGCCTTCAAATTGGATTTCGCGCAATTTCACCGAGACGACCGCTGTGAGACCTTCGAGCACATCGTCGCCCGTGAAATTCTCGCTGTCTTTGCCGCCGCCGTTGCCATTCTTTATTTGGGCATTGAGTGTGCGCGTAAGCGCGGTCTTGAAACCGGTGACATGCGTGCCGCCTTCGGCGTTGTAAATGTTGTTGGCGAATGCGGAAATGCGCGAGGTGATGTCGTCCACATACTGCAATGCGACTTCCACGTGTACGCCGTCTTGTTCCTTCTCCACATAAAAAACGGTCTTGTGGACCGGTTCGAGGTGATGGTTCTGGAATGAGACGAGACTACGCAAGCCACCCTCGAAGTAAAACGTAACGGACGGTGCGTCGAGCCCGAGCTTGCGGAGATAAAATACTTCTTCGTCTTTTACATTCTCCACTTTGCGCAGGTCGAGTATCGAGATGCGGAGCCCTTTGACCAAATACGCCTGCTGGCGCATGTGGGAGACAATGGTATCCCAGTTCAATTCCCTGTCGGGGAATATGGAGCCGTCGGATTGGAAAGTGATGATGGTGCCGTGCAATTTCGAAGCGCCGACTTTCTTGGTCTTCCCCACCGGTTTGCCGCCGTTTTTGTATTCCTGAATATATTGCCCGCCGTCGCGATGCACTTCCGCACGCAGGTGCGTCGATAGTGCGTTGACCACGGAGACTCCGACTCCGTGCAGACCGCCCGAGACTTTGTAGCCATCGCCACCGAATTTGCCGCCCGCGTGGAGCATCGTCATCACCGTCTCAAGAGTGGAGACTTTTGTCTTGGGGTGGATTTCTACGGGAATGCCGCGGCCGTTGTCGGCAACGCGCACGCGATAGTCGGGCAAAAGCGCGATTTCGACGTCGTTGGCGAAATCGCCCATCGCCTCGTCGCGCGAGTTGTCGAAGACTTCCCAGACGAGGTGATGCAATCCGGATGTGCCGGTGGTACCGATGTACATGCCCGGACGGCGGCGCACTGCTTCGAGTCCTTCGAGCACCGTAATGTCACTCGCGCCGTACGAGCCCTTTGTATGACTTTGCCCCGTTTTGGGGGCCGTTTTCTTGGTCTTTTCCGCCTTATTTGTAGCCATGTTTTGTGCATTTAGTATAGCAAAAAACAGGGTGTTTGCATAGCCCCAAAAGGTGGGTATAGTGTGCCTTGGCTCGGTACGAACGCCGGCCGTATTTGGGGAGGAATTCGCGATGAGAGCGGGCACAGTGACACTGATTGCCATAGTCGTCGCCGCCGGAATTACTGCATCAACCGCCAGAACTGGCACAACGTGGGGGGAGTGCGAGATTGCCATGAAAAACGTCGCACTCAACTGCGGCTGGTGGCGACTGTGGAAGCCGGTGCCGATAGGCCTAATCCGGCATGGCGCGAATCTCGGCACGATACAAGACCGCGACAAGCTACTTTGTCGCTGGGAGACGACCTTCGTGTTCGGCTTACCACTGCCGCGACTGGAACTTGTCAGGCCGATATGTAGCCGTCCTCCGACAAAGGACCTGCTCCAACGACTATCCCGGGCTTCACCGCCCGGGTAATCTTTTTGGACTACCGGACTTCCCACCCTTTTCCTTTCACCGCAGCGTAAATACTTTCCATTCGCTCATTGGCGTCGCCGTCGGTAAGCGTTTTGTCGAATGATTGAAAGACGAGCCGAAATGCATACGATGTCTTTTCACCCTTGGTGAATTCATCGAACTTCTCGCTGCGCACAAGAAGCTCTCCGGCATGCGTACGGATAACTTCAAGAACATCTTCCGGTTTTATCCCCGCAGGTACCCACAGTGCGATGTCGCGCACGATGAACGGGTACTTTGAGTACGTTTGATATCGTTCCGTCGTCGAAACCGGCAACATCTCGTAGACATCATTAACGACATCCGATGTCGTTAATTCAGATTCGCGAACACCGCTTTTGTCGGCCGTGCCGAGAACAATTTCCTCCCGCCCTTTGCGCCACACTGTGCCAATCTCGAACAGTTTTACTTCTTTGAGTCCGAGCAAATCCTTGTTGCGGATGTTCTTCTCCAGTGCGTCCTTTAGCCCGTCCTGAAGTGTCGCGCGCAAATACGGTCGCACGCCGTCCACCTTGTTGGCGACGACGCGCTCGCCCTTGTCTGCGAACACCGATGTGAACACCTCCGAGTAGCCTTGTGCAACGAGTTCTTCACGCGACTTCTCTGCCGCATAGAAATTCGGATTGATTTCCACCTTGCCGGTAAATTTCGATAACTCGACAGCGGGAATTTTGTCGTACCCGACGATGCGGGCAACTTCCTCAATCAAATCCTCCGCGATAACGAGGTCGAGCCGCTCGAACGGCGGCGTGACAGTAACCCGATGAGGTCTGACCTCATCGGATTGATATGGGAGCTCGAGGCGCCTGAACGCGTCCGCGACATCCGATTCTGCGAGTTTGGTACCGAGAACGGCGTTTATTTTCGATAGTGTCACGCTAACCGTCCGTATTCCCTGTTTGGCCGGATATTCGTCAGTGAAACCGGCTAATTCGCCGCCCGCGAGCTGCAAAATAAGGTCGGCCGCCGCGCGCATACCGTATGCGGCAAGCTCGGGCGATAGCACCTGCTCGAAGCGCGACGACGCATCGGTGCGCAGCTTCAGCGCGGCGGCTGTGCGCCGTACCGACACACCGTCGAAATTTGCTGATTCGATAATAATGTCCTTTGTCGTTTCCGAAATGCCCGCCGGTTTACCGCCCTTTACGCCCGCAATTCCGATAGCCGCGCCGGAATTTTTGTCGCCGATGACGAGCATACTCTCGGCGAGTTCATATTCTTTGTCGTCGAGCGCAATCATTTTCTCTCCTTTCTTTGCGTTGCGGACTTCAATGGAATATCCGTTCTTTTCTTTGAGTTGCCCCGCATCAAATGCGTGGAGCGGCTGGCCGAGGTTGAACATCACATAATTGGTCGCATCCACGACATTGTTGATAGAGCGCTGTCCTACACTCTCAAGCGAACTGCGCAGCCAATCCGGCGACGGACCCACTTTCACACCCGTGATATATCCGGCGATGTAGCGCGGGCACAGCGGTGTCTCAATAGTGACGGCCACCTCATCCGTTCTCGGCTCCAACGACACGGTCTGACGCAGCGCGTCGGCCTTCATCGGCAATTCAAGAATTGCCGAGAGTTCCTTTGCAACACCCCGATGCGACAAGCAATCGTGCCCGCGATTGGGCGTCACTTTCACGTCGAGTACGTCATTCTCAACGCTTTCTATTTCGAACGCATGAAAGGTGAGCGCATCTGCCAGCGCCTGCGCCTCCGGTAGCGGTTTCTCAAAATACGTCTGCAGCCAATTCCGTGAGATTTTCATATTCAGCCCGTTAGAGATAGAAAACGCTTGAGACGATTCTTGATGTATCGCTTTCCCATACCAGTTTTTAAATACTTCTCGCGCGCATACGCGTCTGATTGCTCCGTACACGCTTCGTAGTACATCAGTTCGAACGGACGTCGTTTGGCCGTGGCAACCATTTGGCCACTGTTGTGTTGTCGCAAGCGTTTTCGTAAATCGTTCGTGCACCCGGTATACCATTTACCGTCTGCTTTGCTCCGAAGTACGTAGGTGTAATGCATGGTAAATCTCTAACGGGCTAAAATTGATTGATGAACCGCAAATCGGCGGAGTGCATGTGGCGCACGTCGTCGATGCCCCAGCGCAAAAGCGCGAGACGATCGAGACCCATGCCGAACGCAAAACCCTGATATTTCTCCGGATCTACTCCGGCGTTTTTGAGTACCTGCGGATGCACCATGCCGGCACCCATCATCTCTATCCATCGGTCACGCAATTTTGCCGGTGCGCTCTCGCCGGTGATGCGCATGTCCACCTCGACAGACGGCTCGGTGAAAGGGAAGAAGCTCGGGCGGAAACGGATTTCCACCTGCGCGCCTTTGAACAGTTCCTTGAAAAATCGCGCGAGCGTGCCCTTGAGGTTGGCGAGCGTCACATCCTCGCCCACCGCGAGCCCTTCTATCTGGAAGAATTCCGCCTCGTGCGTCATGTCGGTCGCCTCATTGCGGAAGACTTTGCCCGGCACAATGACACGGTACGGAGGCTGAACACCCTTCTTCATCTGCGTCTCCATGTAGCGGATTTGCACGGGCGAAGTGTGCGTGCGTAATACCATCCCCTGCTCATCCTTGATGAAAAAGGTGTCCTGCATGTCGCGAGCGGGATGGTCCTTGGGGACATTGAGCGCATCAAAATTGTGCCACTCGTCCTCCAAGAGCGGCCCCTCCTCAAACGCAAAGCCCATATCAAAAAATATCTTGTTTGCCTCACGAATAAGGCTCGAGATAGGATGGATATGACCTCTCTCTGACATGAACGACAGTATATCCTGTTCCCCCCGCCCCAAGCGAGCGCGGCCACGTGTTTTGCCGTCTTCGCAGGCCCGACAGGGCCGAGACCGAGCGCTGGCGCACTAGCGCCAGATAGCGACGGCAAAACACGTGGCCGCCGAGCGCCCCTTTTGATATACTGCTGACTCCCATGAGCATGACTGGTGTCACATACGCCTTTCTTTTCATCTCTCTCTACTTTGAGGTTTTTTTGCTTGTTGCGTTTCTAGAGCGCCGCTTTGTCCGCGTGTCACGACAGCGCACGCCCGTAGACGAAGCCACTCTCCCCACGGTCGCTGTCGTTGTGCCCTGTTTCAACGAAGAGATCACCGTCGCGGGCACGGTACGTTCTTTGCTTGCCCTTCGCTACCCGGAAGAGAAGATTGAGTTCATTCTCGTGGACGACGGGTCCACCGACGGCACACTCTCCACGCTTGAACAGTTCAGGAACGACTCGCGCGTACGAATCTTCACGAAAGAGAACGGTGGCAAGCACACTGCTATGAATCTCGGCCTTGAAAACACGAACGCCGAACTTATCGGATGTCTCGACGCCGACTCGGTCGTTGAGCCCGATGCGCTCTTGCACATCGCTCCGGTATTTGAGAATAGACTGATTTCAGCGGTCACACCCTGCATCTTCGTGAAAGAGCCCGAGACGATACTCCAGCACTTGCAGAATGTCGAATACCGGCTCAGTATTTTCAACCGTTTCATTCTCGCGGTGATTGGCTCCGTTTTCATTACACCCGGCCCGTTCTCGTTCTTCCGTGCCAAGGTTGTGCGTGAACTTGGCGGCTGGCGCTTCGCACATTCGACTGAAGACATGGAAATGGCCCTGCGTATGCAGCATGAGGGGCACCTCATCGCGAATGCCCCTAGTGCCATCGTGCACACCTCGACGCCGCGCACGCTTCCCGCTCTCTTCCGTCAGCGCGTGCGGTGGACCTACGGCTGGCTGCGAAATGCGGTCGACTACCGCCACATGGTCGGCAACAGAAAATACGGCAACCTGGGGCTCCTCGTGTTGCCCTCCGCGCTTATCTCAATCGCGGCCGGTATATATTTCTTTTCACGTATCGCATTCAGCTCTCTCATTTCACTTCGCGACGAGATAATACGCATACAGTTTTCCGGCCTGTATCCACATGCATCATTTGACCTCTTTTATTTCAACACAAGCACGATGCTCTTTCTGGTGCTCGTAAGCGTGGGGCTTATCCTTGCGCTCATTAGTGCCGGTTCTTTCATCGGCACGGGCTCACGGCGCCCGCCACTCTCAACTCCGCTGTTTCTTCTTTTCTACAGCTTCCTTGTACCGCTATGGCTCGGGGCTGCGGTCGTTCGCGCGGTTTTTAAGACTGGTGTAAGCTGGCGCTAATCATATGGAGCCTGCAGTAAATATGCGCACTGCGCGATGGAGCAGCTACGTTGTCGCACTTCTCATCACGGCGGCTATTTTCGCTACCGCGCTCTATGCGTCCGACTATTTCAACAACCGGCGCATCGCCGAGATTCAAGCAACCCAGTCGAGCATTTCGATTGACATACTTTCACTCGAGACACAATTCGACCTTCTCGCGGAGCATTCATGTCAGGATATCTCCGAAAATTCAGTACTCTCCAGCGAAATACAGCCCGTCGGCCAACGACTCGCCTATCTGGAGACACAGAGCAACGTGGACCAAGCGCAGCTCACCGAGCTGAAGCGCTACTATTCACTGCTCGAAATAAAGGATTACCTCCTCATGCGGCAAGTCACCGCAAAATGCGGTCTCAAGCCGGTGTTCATTCTCTACTTCTACTCCAACAAGGGTGATTGCAAAGATTGCGAGGAGCAGGGATACGCGCTGACGGGGCTCTCGGAAACCTACCCGCAGCTGCGTGTCTACTCGTTTGATTACAACCTCGACCTCTCCGCGCTCCAGACGCTCATTGATATTCACGATGTGAAGAATCAGCCGCCCGCACTGATTATCAACGGCAAGACCTACTACGGCCTCCACACGATGGCTGATATCAAAAAGATACTGCCGCAACTCGCGACATTGAAAACGGCGACAAGTACTGCTACGACGACAAAAAAGTAAATTTGGAGCCGCCTCCCGGATTTGAACCGGGGACATCCACTTTACAAAAGTGGCGCTCTACCAACTGAGCTAAGGCGGCGAGTGAGGGCTCGAAATGAGAACGCTCGTGTTCTCATTTCATCTGAACGATGCCGTCTTATGAGCCCTGCGATTAAGGCGGCGACAGGAACAAAAGGAGAATATCAGATATTATCCTTTTCGCCGAGTCCCGCGCCGTTACCGTTCTTGTGGTCGGTCATCTGCTTGAGAAAGTCGGAGCGCGGTTCGCGGCGCTCGAAATGATGCTTGTGCGAGACCATGTCAGCTAGCCGGTGCGCCTGCCGCTCAATGAAGCGGGCGGAGGCGGCAGCCCCCAGAGCCGCTTCGTGTATTGCAATGCGAGAGAGGCGCAGGAGCGCGGGCGGAAGCTTCTTGAATTCGCCGCGGGAATTCTCGAGCCATGTCTTGAACTCGAGCGCGCGCTCATCGGCGCGGACGCGCATGTCCTGTGCGACAACCCGTTGTTTCTGCTCTTCCCAATGTTTCAGGCCGAAAAGACCTACGATGCCCAAGAGCGAGAGGAAAAAGATGACGATTGCAACTATCATGATTATTTTACCGAGAGGCGTTCGAAACGG
Source organism: Candidatus Kaiserbacteria bacterium RIFCSPHIGHO2_02_FULL_55_25 (assembly GCA_001781335.1). GTDB lineage: Bacteria > Patescibacteriota > Minisyncoccia > Phycocordibacterales > UBA2100 > UBA10103. The sequence continues at coordinate 31,798 of MFLL01000006.1, forward strand.
ACAATCTCCACCTTCTCACCGAATTTCTGCACCGCAGACTCGATGAGCTGCTTAATGGTGATGTTGCCGTCTTTGACGAACGGCTGTTCAAGAAGTGTCTTTTCTTTCGCAAATGACTCAAGCTTGCCGGTCAGCGCTTTCTCCCGGCTCGCCTCCGGCAGACCCTCCACTTCCTTGGCAAAAACTTCACGCGCGGCCCGCAGGTCCTCCTCTTTGACGTCCTCGCGGGTCGTAAATTGAGGGTTCATAGCGGCCACATGCATAGCGATATCGTATGCGAGTTTACCGAATTCTTCGTTGCGTGACACAAAGTCGGTCTCGCACGCAAGCACCACGGCGCCGACCACAGTGCCACCCGCGTGCGTATAGGCCGCGACGGTGCCCGCACCAAGCGTGCGGTCACCTTTCTTTGTAGCGATAGCAGCCGAGGATTTGCGGAGGATGATTTTTGCCTTCTCCATGTCGCCGCCCGCCTCCTCAAGCGCCTTTTTGCATTGCATGATAGAGACTCCCGTGAGGTCGCGGAGGTTTTTAATGATTTCTGTTGTGATTTCCATATCTAAAAAGTGCGCCGGCTCTCCGGCCGGACAACAATTATAGCATTATGCCTTTGCCGGTGCTTCGGTCTTGGGAGCAGCGGCGCGTTTGCCGGCCGTATAACTTTCCGCAATAGCTTCCGCAACGAGGCGAATGCTCTTCACCGATGTGTCGTTCGCCGGAACGGGATACTGTACGCGCGCGAAATCGCAGTCGGAATTGGAGAGGCCGACAACGGGAATGCCGAGCTGATTGGCCTCCTTGACCGCCGTTTCCTCGTGGCGGCTATCAATGACGAACAGCGCACCCGGAAGGTCGGTCATGGACACGAGCCCGCCGAAGCGGCTGAGCAAATTATCAATCTCGCGGTCGATGAGCAGGCGCTCTTTCTTTGTGTATTTCTCGAGTTCACCCGAGTCGCGTTCCGCCATGAATTTCTGAAGGCGGTCAATGCGCTTGCGGATGTTCTTGAAATTCGTGAGCGTCCCGCCTATCCAGCGGCCGGCGACGTACGGCATGCCGATGCGCTCCGCCACCTCTTTCACGATACCGAGAGCTTCATTCTTGCCTCCCACGATGAGGAGCTGCTTGCCGCCTGATGCGAGAGAGCTTGCAAATTCCTGCGCGGCTGTCAGGCGCTTCCCTGTCAGCTCGAGGTCGAATATGTCGGTGCGGTCTTTGGTGCCGAAAATGAAGGGGGCGGCGGTGGGATGACGGCGCGCGCGGGGAAATCCGAAGTGCGCTCCGGCTTCAAATAGGGTCTTGATATCGGTCGTCATGTCGCGAGAGTCTAACAAAAGAGGCCGTGTTACGCAACCGATTCGCCCGCATCGGCTTTTGCGAGCGATTCCAATATATGCCCGATTTGTCCACTCATGATTTTTGGAACGTTGGACCATGATTCCTTGATGCGGTGGTCGGTAATGCGGTCCTGCGGAAAATTGTAGGTACGCACCTTCTCGCTCCGGTCGCCGGTACCTACCTGCGACTTACGCTCGGCCGCGCGTTCGCGCGCCTCGCGTTCGTCCTGTTCCTGCTGGATGCGGCTGGTGAGCAATTTCAGAGCCTTCTCTTTGTTCTGCGCCTGCGAGCGCTCCGAGGTGCATTTCACGTCAATGCCGGTCGGCTTGTGGATGATGCGCACCGCAGTTTCCACCTTGTTCACATTTTGCCCGCCGGCACCGCCCGAGCGGCTCGTCTCAATCTCGAGGTCGCTGGGATTTATTTCTATCTTCGTGCGCTTGTATATCGGAAGGATGGCGACGGAGGCGGTCGACGTGTGGATGCGTCCCTGCTTTTCGGTCGCCGGTACGCGCTGGACGCGGTGCACGCCGGTTTCGAACTGTAATTCGCGGTATACGTTCTCACCTTTTATTTCAAATTGAGCCTCCTTGTACCCACCGAGCGCGCCGCGCGATTCGTCGAGTGATTTGAATTTCCACCCCTTTGCCTCGGCGTAGCGCAGATACATGCGGGCGAGCTCTTCGGCAAAAAGCGACGCCTCCTCGCCGCCGACTCCCGCGCGCACTTCGAGCACGACTTCATTTGGCCATTCGCGCTCATTGGGGTTACCGACGATTTTCTGCATCTGCTCCACCAGCGTGTCTTTCTGTGTAGCGATATCGGCAAGCTCCTTTTCGGCGAGCTCTTTCATCGCGGGGTCTACTTCCATGAGCTCCTCGGCATCTTTTTCCGCCTGCGTGAGGCGGCGCCATTCGACGACCAAATACGAAAGCCGCGGGTCGCCCGCCTGCGCGTGAATGTGCGCGGGCAGGTCCGCGTATTCGTCTGGATTTAACTGTTTTGTTTCCATATCGCTCTTTTCCCATGCGGCCGCGACGAGATGTCCGCCGAACATCGTGCAATACTCTCCGTTCACTCCTCTTAGGTCTAGGAGGCGGGAATTTTCCGATGAACATCGCGCAGCGCTGTCAGTATCATACCGCAGGGTGACGAGGACCAGAGCCGGTACGAACGTACCGTTCAGCGGAAGATTCCCGCCTCCGGTCCTACTTCTTCCCCTTGGCCTTCGAGAGGCGCGTCTTGAATTTCTCGACGCGGCCGGCGGTGTCGATGGTCTTGGACTGGCCCGTATAGAACGGATGTGAGGCCGAGGAGATTTCTATTTGAACGAGAGGATATTCTTTCTTGTCCTCCCATTTGTCGGTTTTTTCGGTACTGATAGTCGAACCAATGAGAAAACGCTTGCCCGAGGTGACGTCTTCAAAAATGACCTGTCTATAGTCTGCCGGATGAATGTCCTTTTTCATGTCGGAAAACAGTACCATATAAGCCACGCTTCTCATACTTGACGGTGGCCATACTAAGTGCTATAATTCACACTAATCTGGAGGAACGGCCTCCGACGCTACAGGGATAAAACACCATGAAGCGCTTTACGGCCACGGTCGCTCTCGCCGCTCTACTTTCGGTTGGCACCGCTCACGCGAATGAGTACACGTTGAAATGCGTCGGCGGCATCGACTACTTCACCGATGTCTACCGCACCGGGTTCGGCGGCGTTCTTAGTCTCGACAACAAACCCGAGATCATGAGCGCCTCGTGCAATGGAAAGACGACCGATTCGTACACTTTGCGCGGCTTCCCGGGCACTTATACGTCGCTCGAGAACCTGTTCAAGGCGATAACTGCAATCAAAACGACGATCCAAAGCGGTGCTCTCGTTACCACGAACCCTAAAGACTGGCCACCGGCCGTCAAGTTCGTGAACGACGTGATGCAGCAGATCCGCACGGCCGAGAACAAGCACAAGGCCGCGCAGTCCGGTAATTCGCCCGGTATGCTCGACCAAAAGCGCTGAGCCGGCGACCGCCACTTGATCCTCCGCCGGAATGCCCTCCGGCCACTGAACGACCTCGGACCAGTTTCGCGTCCCCGAGGTCGTTTTCTTTTGTCTCGTGCTCTGGAACCACACAAGTCTGACTTCCGTACGGAAGTCAGACTTGTGTGGTTATTCGAAAACAATGCCCTCCTCTACCGCCGCGAGGTTTCGCAATCGGCTCGTAATCATGTCTCTCGAACACTCCTTGAAATCTTTCTGCGACCTGAAGAAACCCTCAAGAACATCCGCCGAGATGATTGGTGATTCATTGCCCCGTGCGTATCCCGCCAAACTCGAATATGGATACGAATTGATTCCCCACTTCCATGCCTTCTCAAATTCCTTCACTGCACGGTCAAATCCACTCGGGTATAATTCGAAAACGTTTTTTACGAGAATGTACGAGATGGCCCATCGCAAATAACGGTCAGTTTCGATAGTACGACTTCGGTACGAACCTTGGAAAATACTACCTTTCTCCTGATACTTCTCATTAAAATGCCGAGGCATGCTTCCGCAGAGTCGTTGCATAAAACGCGAAACCCCATTATCGTGTGTCTCTTGTAGTAGCAAGTGGAAATGATTGGGCATCAAAGTCCACGCGAGTATTTTGACAAGCGGGCGATGCTCCGGCCACTGCTTTGGCCACTG
>MFLL01000007.1 GCA_001781335.1 Candidatus Kaiserbacteria bacterium RIFCSPHIGHO2_02_FULL_55_25
TGCTGCGCGAAGTGGCGCACATGATTCCCGTCTGGATCGAGTATAGGAACGTGCTTGCGCGTGACACGGTCCTCGACAATTTCACGAAAATCACCCGCGCCCGAACATTCTGCAAGGCTATCACGGAGCAAGAGTTCGTCGCACCGCAAGTGTAGCCGAGCAGTCGAACGAATAAGATTGTTGAATGGCGGCCCGCAGGCCGCCGTTTTTCTTTTTTATATTAGTAGCTGCGAAGCTGTTTGGCGCGTTCGTGAAAGCGGATGCGCTCGAGGGCTTTGGCTTCGACCCCATTAGAAAGCGTCCGCTTCTAACGGGGGCAGGTTTTGCGGCTGTGGATATTCACTTGACTTTCACCTCTAATGTCCTATCATTAGGCGTACATATGGCTTCGGCCTCGCCCCCGCAAGGGGGCAAACTATTTAAAGGATAGGAACGAGAACAGTGTGCTGGTGAGTTTCTTGGCGAGTTTCTGAAAGACTTTTTCATCCAGTGTAACGATTTTGCGTATAAGACGCTTACTATCAAAAAGGCGGATTTGCGACAGGTTGGCCGTTGCGTCCCGATCTCCTATCATACCAAGCGGGAAATAGTACTTCCCGGTGCGTGGATGGCCGATGAGGCAAACACCAAAGAAAGTCTCAGCGTTGAATGCCCGCAGTACGAGTACCGGGCGGTCGTGGAGTTCGCCTGTGCCATCAATTTCATTTCCTATGTTTACGCCAACAGCACACCACCATACTTCGCGCTCGTGGTAGAAAGGCGCTTTCGGACTTTTCTGTATTTTCTTTTTACTTTTGTTCCAACCGTCAAAGTCTCTCTCCATTCGCGATATTGTAGCATCACGAAACCAACCCTAGAAAACACCCAGTAACTGCGAAGCTGTTTGGCGCGTTTGTGGAAGTGTTTGACGGTCTTCCCTATTTGGCACATAGTTTGCGAAGCATGCCTGCGAGGGCAAGCTCATTGAAACGGTCCTGCGAGGGACCGGACGAAACCCGCCCTGCGAGGGGCACCCAAATGAATCTCTGAGAGGAGATGCACTATGGATACGCAGAGAACTAAGCGCATCATGTCTATTCTCGCTAACGGGAAAACAGACCGCATCGGCCAAGGGTTAATGGACACGGTGATTGACATAGTCACCGCCGACGAGGACAACCTCGACTTTTTGATCGATAAGTTGTTGCGGCTTATCCAAAGAGCACAGCCCGAAGACAAGTTCTGGGTGGCTGCGGTCGAAGCGCTAATGGTCGCCAATTTCGAGCAGGCCACCATCGTTACGGAAGCATTGCTACGCGCACTCAAGGAACAGCACGGCGGTCTCATCACGCTGTACCCGGTCGCAATGATCGGCGCACTTAAAGCGGTGAACTGGGCCTATGGCAGCGACATCGAGGCTAACCCGGTGTTCGAAGATAAATTTCCGACACTGCTGGGTGAAATGGTGGTAGGCTACGCTTCAAACCCAGTCACCACGACATTCGAGGCGCCTAGTGATTGGCTCCTCGGTCAGTTCTCGAATGAACTAGCCGAATACCTGGAAAAATGTCAGGCCATCAACGAATGCTGGCGGCGCCGGGCAGTGTTCGCCAAGGCGTGCATTAAAGCCGAGGTTGTGCACAACAGTGCTGAAGTGCTCGTCGACGAAGTTATCGACAGGCTACGAATCAACCTAAGCTATGCTGAGCAGTTCAAAATAATCTCGCAACAACTCGATGTACGTGCCGCCATCATGGCACCTGCGTAGTTATAGCGAACAATGAAACGAAACGGCGGCCCGCAGGCCGCCGTTTTTCTTTTTTATATTAATAGCTGCGCAGCTGTTTCGCGCGTTCGTGGAAACGGATGCGCTCCAATGCTTTGGCTTCAATCTGTCTGATGCGCTCGCGGGTGACACCGAATTCCCTTCCCACTTCTTCAAGCGTGAAGCAGATTCCTTCGTCGGTGAGGCCGTTCCTCATTTCCAAAATCTTGCGCTCTTTCGGAGAAAGCTCGTCGAGAATGCCGAGCATCTGTTCGGAGAGGATTCTGCGCGATGCGTCCATGTCGGGACTCGAGATGGTGTCGTCGGCGATGAAACTGCCGAGTGTCGAGCGCTCGTCGTCGTCTTCGCCCACCGGACTCTCAAGAGAGACTGTGTCCTGATTGATTTTCTGTATGGTGTAAATCTTTTCCACTTCGATACCCATTTCCGCGGCGATTTCTTCAGGAAGCGGGTCGCGGCCGAGGTGCTGTGAGAGTTCACGAACCTTCTGCTTGTATTTGGCGATGGTTTCCACCATATGCACAGGGATGCGGATTGTGCGGCTCTGGTCGGCCAGCGCGCGGGTGATTGCCTGACGAATCCACCACGTGGCGTAGGTCGAGAACTTGTAGCCCTTGGTGTAGTCGAACTTGTCGACGGCCTTAAAAAGGCCCAAATTCCCCTCCTGAATGAGGTCGAGAAGGGTCAAATCGGGGCTACGGTTCACGTATTTTTTGGCTATAGAGACCACGAGACGCAGGTTGCTACGGGCAAGGATGCCGCGGGCCTCGTCGTCGCCGTCCACGATGCGCTTGGCAAGCGTCTTTTCCTGCGCGCCGTTCAATAGCGGATATTGGCCGATTTCGCGCAGATACATCTGCACCGAGTCGTAGCCCGCATCGGAGCGGCGGTTGTGAAGCTTTTTGCTTGCGAGGACGGAGTCGGCGGAGGTGTCTTCGAGCATGCCGCCGCCTTCGAGCACGTCGATGCCGGCGCCGTTGAAGCGCTCGTACATTTCTTCGAGGAGGTCGACGTTGTCTTCGATTGTCGGAAACTCACGCAGAATTTCGTCGTAGGTCACATAGCCGCGCTCACGACCGAGCGTGATGAGTGCGTTCACTTTTGTTTGCGTCTTGCCCGGCTTGATGAGCGACACGCGCTGCAAGGGCTTGGGCGGCAATTTCTTGGAAGCTTTGGTGACGACTTTTGTAACGCGCGCGGCACGGACATGGGCTGAGCGGCGATTTTTCTTCGCGGTCTTGGAACGGCGCACGACGCGCTTGATGCTCTTCTTTTTCTTTTTGGTGGTTTTTGCCATACGATTGGTCTACTTGGATATGGAAGACACAAGCTGAAAACAGCCCCGTAGTACGGAAGCTGCCTTCTATTCTCTTACGCGCTTCACGCTATTTTATCTCACCAGCGTGTACGTCGGCGCACTCTACCGCGATTCGTGGAATTGCGCAATCCGCTTTATCAACATATCCACAGCCTTCGTTAATCGGCCTTTTTCGGCTTCATTGCCAGCTGATTCGGCTTTTTGGAGTTCCGAAGAGATGGCCGCAAGCTCCGCGGCGAGCTTTTCTTTCATAAGAACATCGAGAAGCGTCTGCGCCTCGCGCTCGAGTCCCGAGCTAGTGCGATGGAGCGATTCGGACGAGAAACGCAAAGCCTCGCGCTCCGCCTCCGGAAGCGACTCGAGAATCGCGAGTCCGTCCACCCCGACTGCCTCCGCGAGCTTAGCCTCAAACACGTCAACTTTGATATCCGGCTTCGGCACCGAACGTTGCCAGAGCAACAGTGCATACGCCTGTCGCGCGCGGTCCGCAGCGACTACCGGATTGCGCTGCACCTTTTTCTCGGCACGCGGAGCACCTTCCGTGCGCGGCATTGCGGCCAGCGCCTCGCTTACCGCCGCTTCGGAGACGCCGAGACGCTTCGCTATCGCGCGCACATGCGTCTCGCGCTCGATGGGACTCTGCATATCAGAGAGAAACGGAAGCACCACCTGCTCCACCGCGCGGCGGAATTTATCGGGCTGCGGCAAATGTTCGTGCAACACGTCGAGAAGGAACGTGATGATGTCTTTTGAGTCGCGAATCGCCGCGCGCCAGCTCTCCGCACCCTCTTTGAGTATCAAATCGGCGGGGTCGGTGCCGGTCGGAAGCTGGGCGACCTTCACATTGAGTCCGCCTTGTAGCGCCGCGCGCGCCGCACGACCCGCCGCCTTGATGCCCGCCTCGTCGGCATCGAGTGCAAGCACCAAATTATCGCTTAAACGCTTGATAATCTGGGCATGCTCGGTAGTAAACGCAGTGCCCGAGACCGCCACCGTATTACTCCATCCGGCCTGATGGCTCGCCAGCAAATCCATCTGCCCTTCCACTAGAACGGCAAAATTGTGTTTGCGGATGGCGAGTTTGGCCCTATCGAGACCGTAAAGAATGCGGGATTTGTGAAAAAGCGGCGTTTCGGGCGAATTGAGATATTTCGGCGCCTCGGGCGACGCTTTCTCGCCGAAAATTCTGCCGGAGAATCCGACAATGCGTCCCGCGCTATCCGCAATCGGAAAGATGATGCGGTTGCGAAACTTGTCGGTCAGAGAGCCCCGCTCATTTTTCTTTGCCACTCCCGCATCCAAGATTTCCTTGTCGCTGAATTTCTTTGTCTTCAGGAAATCGCTTAGCTCACTCCACGCATCTCCCGCCCAGCCCACACGGAATGCCTGCATGGTACCGTCGGTCACCCCGCGCTCGGTGAGATATTTTTTGGCGGCGTCGGTAAGACGCGATGTGTAGAAAATCGTCGCGGTCTCAAGAAGCTCAAAGAGTCGCTCGCGCTCGTCGCGCTTTTCTTTGCCGCCGCGCTCGTATACGAGCTCCACTCCCGCCTTTTCGGCAAGCACCTTGAGCGCGCCCTTGAAATCGAGTCCCTCGATTGCTTCGACAAACGAGAATACGTCGCCGCCGACCCCGCATCCAAAGCAGTGATAGGTCCCTCTATCGGGCGAGACGAAAAACGACGGAGTCTTCTCGGCGTGGAACGGACAGCGCGCCCGCATGCTTCCGCCCGCGCGCTCAAGCTTCACGTATTGCGAAACGACGTCCACGATGGACAATCTGTCCTTGATTTGTTGTACCGTATCCGCCATCCCCCCTATTATGCTCTTTCCGAATATAAAAAGCGAAAGCCCGGGCGAATGCCGCCGGGGCCTTTGTCTGCCGCCATCAGTCGGGCGGTCAATTCTGTTTGTCGAGAATGAGTTGCAAATTCGGATGCTCGGCGAGCATCTCCAATGCGAACGCACAGTTGTTGGCGTATGTTCGCACCGTGTCGTAATGCGTCAGCTCGCCGTCGAAGCGCAGATGCATGAGACCGAGGGTCGTCATAAACGCGAGAACCCCACCGATGCCCATGCCAGCCAAGAACGTCGGGACGGAAAACCGTCTTACTTTGTATGGACTGGACGCCAAGACTCGCCTCCCGGGACCATCGTCCCTTTTGGATTGCAGCTAACAACATATTGCCACAGGGTCGGAAAAGCGAAAGCCCAGCGGTTTGCCAAGGCTTTGCATTTTGGAGTATCTATTATCGTTCAACTGACTCCATTCGACCCTGGCTTTCGGGCACTTCGGCCGACGCGGGCGCGCCTATATTGTTTATCTCGTCCGACCGGATAAATTAAACAACAAGACTTCATTCGAGCGGGAGGCCAAACTCTTTCCGCAGAGGAACATCATACTCAATCGCATCGGCGATGATATAGAGCAAGTCTTTTCTTATGTGTAGCTCAGCTTTGAGTAGCGCTACCGCTTCCTCGCAGTCGTAGGGGTATGCCCAGACGCTGTCTTGCAAACGGACGAACCCAAAACCCGCAACAATGCCACGCGCCCGCGCCCGAAGACCATGCCTCTTTTCGGGGATGTCAAAGATAACGAGTCGCCATTTTCCATCCCACCGCTTCGGTCTGGGTAGCGGCCCGAAGGATACGAGAGTGCCGAATCGCCGTCTCCCCTTTTCGGTTATGCGCAAATGTACGCGGCCGTGTTCACGTACAAATTCAACAAGTCCTTTTTTCTTGAGCCGATTGGCCGCTTCGCGAATGCGCTGTTTGGGGTCGCGTTTAATCATCCAGTCGGGGTCAGCGTATTTCAACAATTGCAGTGCATTTGGTGCGGCCATAGCGACGAGGCCAACACCCGCGACTGCGAGCGTCGAGAGAATAGCACGCTCTATCTGCCCGCGCCGCATTCGTTTCTTTGATGTGCTCTCCATCGTATCCATCTTGTTTATCTTATCCGGTCGGATAAATTAAACAAGAACGTTATGGGACCAAATGGTATTCCCAGTAGTCTTCATTGTGTCCCGCCGTGGCACAGAAAGCGAAAGCCCAGGCGTATCTTGCCCGGGCTTCGTATCGTAGGGAGTTCACGGTGTGACGTAGCGGGACGGGTAACAGGTGCTCGTCGCCAGGTCGACGATAACGCCGGCGACAGTTTCCGCTCCGCGAATTTCTTTCAGAACGTGTTCCGCTGTCACGGATCGTTCCCGCGAGACCCAATCAAGCCGCTCCATAGCCTGTAAGGGCTGACGGTAGAGCACGGCGCGTTCACGCGGATTGCGAACGCTCCGTAGCATGTCGTAGACCACTTCAGGTATCGGCGGCCCGCCAAAATGGGTTTGTTCGTGCAGAAGTCCCGCCGCGATATTCACCTGCATCGCAGGCATCAGTTTCAACACCTGTCTCATGACACACCTTCGGCAAGATTGCGTTCCCATCGCAGTAGTACCACGAAAAAAGCGCCACGACAATGCGGCGCTTTTCCCCGTGGTCGGACTTTTTTAGCGCTCTACCGTATCGCGGTCGCGTTCGGTCGACGGAAGGTCGACGGGGTCTTGGGAGCGCAATTCGGCTTCCATTTCGGCAATCATTGCGTGCTTCTTGCTTCCGGCAAATCCTGTACCGGCAGGGATGAGGCGGCCGATGATGACGTTCTCCTTGAGACCGATGAGGCGGTCCACTGCGCCTCCCACAGCCGCTTCGGCAAGCTTGCGCGGTGTGTTTTGGAATGAGATGGCCGAGAGGAACGAGGCGCGCGTGAGCGAAACCTCCGTGATACCGAGCAAAAGCTGTTTGGCCTTCGGGGCTTCACTCCCCTCTTCTTTCATTTTTTTGTTGAGACGCTCAAGCTCGAAGTCCGCGACGATTTCGCCTGCGGAGACTCCCGTATCGCCGGATTGTGTGATAGAGACGCGGCTGAACATCTGCTTCACGATGATTTCGAGGTGCTTACGCGCAGTCGAGACACCCTGCAGTTCGTAGATGCGTGTGATTTCGTGAATGATGTATTCCTGCGCGCGCTCTTTGCCGGCGAGCAGGAAGAGTTCCTCGAGGTCGGCGGAGCCGTCGGTGAGGAAGTCACCCTTCGTGACCTTGGCGCCCACCTTTACATTGAGGGTGCGCAGAGGGTGCACGCGGTATTCGGTTTCTTTCTTCTGCGCGCGTGCGGTCTTGGCGGTCGAGGCCAATTCTGGGACGATGGTGACGACCATCTCCTGCCCGTCCTTGACGATGTCGCTTACGACGCCGGAAACACGCGCAATGGTCGCAGGCAATTTCGGAGTGCGCGTCTCGAAGACTTCTTCGACACGCGGCAGACCCATGGTGATGTCGCCGCCCGCCGTCGCGACACCTCCCGTGTGGAAGGTACGCATGGTGAGCTGAGTGCCCGGTTCGCCGATAGCTTGTGCGGCGATGACGCCGACTGCCTCGCCGAGGTCCACCATCTCACCGGTCGTGAGGTCCATGCCGTAGCACTTCTGGCATACGCCGCGTGCGATTTTGCAGGTGATGGGAGAGCGTAGTGTGACCGCGGTGACACTCGCGTCTTCCTCGATAGCCTTCGCATCATCGCGGTTCAAGAGAGAGCCGCGCTTGAACGCTCCCGCTTCCACCGCGAGCACACGTCCGTGGATACGGTCGGCAAAACTTCCGCCGATGTTCTCCTTGCCCGGGCGATTGATGATGACGCCCTCTTTGGTACCGCAGTCATCCTCGAGAATGACGACATCATGAGCGACGTCGAAGAGACGGCGTGTGAGGTAGCCGGCGCGCGCGGTGTTGAGCGCGGTGTCAGCGAGGCCTTTGCGGGCGCCGTGCGTCGAGATGAAGTATTCGATTGGCGTGAGGCCCTCTTTCAAGCTGGAGGTGATGGGGAATTCGATGATTTCACCGCGCGGGTTGGTGATGAGACCTTTCATGCCCACCATCTGGTGGAGTTGCACGACGGAACCGCGCGCGCCGGAGGTAATCATGTCGTGGACAGGGCCCTGCTTGTCGAGCGCCTCGACGACGTGCTTGCGCAAATCGCCCGAGACTTTGGCCCAGATGTCGATGGTCGCACGGCGGCGTTCGACGTCGGTCAGAAGTCCGTTGTCGAAGTTTTCCTGCTCCTTTGCGGCGGCCAAGTGGCCTGCCTCGAGCATTTCCTGCTTGACCTTCGGCACGATGACGTCGGAAATAGACCACGTGATGCCGGCGTGTGTGGCATAGCGGAAGCCGAATTTCTTGATGGCGTCGAGAATCTTGGGGATGCCGTCGAGCTTGTAGTGCGTCACGAGATTTTGCACGAGCGAGCCCATGCGCTTGTTGGTGATTTCTTCGTTGAGGTACGGGAAGTCATTGGGGAGCACGGAGTTGAACAAGAGGCGGCCGATGGTCGTCTCGAACACC
>MFLL01000008.1:0-10998 GCA_001781335.1 Candidatus Kaiserbacteria bacterium RIFCSPHIGHO2_02_FULL_55_25
GTAAGATTCCGGCGGAAGAGATTGCAATCAAGATTTCCGGCAAAAACGAGTTGGAAGGTGTAGACCTGTTCAGCAAGGATTGCAAAATTCGCTACATCATCACAGTAAACGCGCTCGCGGAGGGATGGGATTGCTCATTCGCCTATGTCCTTGTATCGGTCGCAAACTTGGGCTCGAAAATCGCAGTCGAACAAATCATCGGCAGAATTATCCGCATGCCGAACGCCCGCCGAAAGGCGGACGAGGATTTCAATCGAAGCTATGTATTCGCATCGGCGCGGAATTTCAATGAAGCGGCCGACCAGATAATCTCCGGTCTTGAAAGCAACGGATATAGCGCGGCGGACATCGTGAGCACAGGCAAAAAAGATACCGCGAATGCTCTTGAGGCGAAAAAGGCGGTATCGGGAAATCTCAAAGTGCCGATGATGACTCTCAGTGGAGACAAGCTGACGTTTGAGGATTTGGTGGGAAGCGGTTTTGAGCTTGCGAAGCAAGAGCCGGAGTTTGAGTTTCAAGTGCACTACGATAACGACGGACGAGCGATAATCGACATTAAGGGAGATGATGAATGGACGCGGGGGGCGCAGAAGTCTCTAAAATTGAGCTATTCGGACAAAAGCCTTACGAAAAACGAATTGGTACAGTGGCTCGACAAAAAGATGCGGTTCACGTTGCTTGAAAAATCGGACAAGGTACGATTTCTGGAGAAAGCAATCGAGTACCAATTAAGGACGCACACGCTCACAGAGCTGTCGGTAAATCGACACGTTTTGGCCGAACGAATGGCCGGACATATAGACAGTGTCCTCGAAGCACATGCAAAAGCACGGTTTGATGCGGCGAAGCGAGCGAAGAAAATCACGGCGAAGCCGTTTGATGCTTTTGCCGATACTATTGCGCTCAAGCAAGCAGTGCCGCAAGAGTTCAACAGAAATTACTATGACAAAATCGACAAGTTGAATAGCGAGGAGCTCGGATTCATTCAGCGCCTCGATCTTGATACGCTGCCGAATATAAAATATTGGGTGCGAAACAGGGAGAAAATTGACCCGTTCTATATCCAAGGGTGGAGGAAGGGAAAGTTTTACCCGGACTTTGTCGCTGTCACGAAAAAGGGCGCGGTGGTCGCGCTGGAGTGGAAAGGCGGAGACCGCGTGAGCAACGAGGATACGGCGTATAAAGTTGAGATTGGCGAGATTTGGGAGAAACTCGGCAAGGGTAAGCTGCGCTTTTTCTTAGTGCACACTGGCAATACGGAGGAGGTGCTAAGCGCGCTCAAGAAACTGTAACCTCTATTATACCACTTCCTACCAAAAAAGCAAGCGTTTGCGTGCCAACTATATGAGCCGTTCAGATTTGCCCGTGACAAGCCGTCCGGCGCGCTAGAATAGAGCCATGGCAGACGAAGAGACAGTTCAGCCGACCGCAGAGCCAGTAGCACCAATGGAACCCGCTACAGCGCCCGAAGCCGCGCCGAACGAGCCGGTGGAAGTGCCACCGGCTGAAATCCAAACGGCTCAAGTACCAGTAAATGAGCCGTTGCCTCCCGAACCTGAGCCGATTGCACCGACTCCCGCCTCGGAGCCGCCGCAGGCGGCGAGTGCGCCAGTATCACCCGCACCGGCTTCGACAAGCACACCGCAAGCCACGCACGCCGCCCGCGACCTACTCGTGAAAGCACGCGCGACGATTCAAGACCGGAAGCGAAAGAAGTTAGATAAAATCATGGAAGCCCTGAATACAAAAGGCAAAATCACCAACGACGAAGTCGAGAAACTCCTGCATGTCTCGGACGCAACAGCAACGCGGTATCTCTCTGCATTGGAAAAGGAGGGAAAGATTCAGCAAGTCGGAAAAACGGGAAAAGCAGTCGAGTACACGCGCATTTGAATTTGCATGCAAGGAGGCAGGAAATCGGAAGTGAAATGCGATATACAAACGACGCGCAGCCGCGGGAAGCGCGGCGAGTCTCATGCGCCTGCCCCAAAGCAGGCGCATGCATAAAATGGATGCCATCCGGCGGGCAGGTATCTCGCTAGGGAAAGCTGGACCGAGGCCGGCCCGCGCGAGCGGATTTGCAACTATGTACCAATAAAGCGGAAGTGAAATACTGACCGCGGGTGGGGGGAGCTGCAGCGCGCTCAGAGCTCTAAAAGCCGAGGCACGAACCCGAACGGAGCGGCGGATGAGTGAGACCTACTGCAAGCTAGCAAACCTGAAACCGATACAAAGACGAAGCGAACGGACGCACCGCGAGGCAATAAATATAATCGAGGGTTTTTGGAGCACTAGCGCGATGGAGCGGGGGGTGGGTGTGCCCACCCCACTCGGATGAGCGCCGTAGGCGCACCGATACTGCCGGACGAGCCCTAGCGAGATACCTGCCCGCCGGATGGCGAGTAGTAACTAAAAATCAAGACGAAGGCACCAAACGCAACCCGTGGCATCCGCTATTGTATTCCTGCCTCCAAACGGCTCACATACCCGTTATGTGAGCCGTTTGCCCCCGCCCCGCCGCCCATTCAATTTTCAAAAACCCCCGCGAAATGGATGAGAATGGAGGAGTGTGCGGCGGGGCGGGGCGGGCACGAAGTCGAATCGGACCACTCCCGTACAAAGCCACCACGCGCGCGGAGCGCGCGACATCACGAGTTCAGGGTAAAATAGGTACGAGCTAATTCGTATAGAGGAGCAAGACACTGGTGCGACGAAGAGACGCACAAAGATAGCTCACGAAATGTGGGGACATATTCGGGGCGTGGTACGATTGAGTCTGCATGAAAAGCGTTTTACATCATCTGCATCTGCGCAAACGGGGCGCGCACAATACGGAGCCGTTTCCGAGCAAGAACGCCGGCATTAGATTGTTGGACAACGTCGCAACTGCAGCCGGGGTCATTGGTCCCGTTATGGCACTGCCGCAGATATATCAGATATATTTCCTGCACAACGCGGCGGGAGTTTCGGCACTCTCGTGGACGGCTTTCGGCATTCTCAATATCCCCTTCATCCTCTACGGTTTTGTGCACAAGGACAGGCTAATCTTGAGAACCTACATTCTATGGTGCGCGGTCAACCTGACCGTCGCGTTCGGCGCGGTGTTTTACGGTTCCTGACGCGAAACAGGCCAGCGTAATGACCGGAGCCTTTCTCAGTCAGTTGTCACCAATTCGGTAAAGACAACAATTCTATCGCTATACAACTTCCGGGTTGCATCCCAATCCCCTCCGCAGGTAATCAAATTAAGCCGCGCCCTTGAAGGTTCGCTCAAGAATACTTCGCCGGCGGCCGCTTCGGAATCATAGACCTTGGTGTCGACAACTCTGAACTGCAGGGTCCTGCCCCTAGAGTCCACTATTTGCACCTCGTCACCAATCTGGAGTTTGTTGAGATTATAGAAAACTGCTTGTGCGACGTTCTTTCCGTCGAGATGGCCGTCGATGACGGCACTCCCCGGCATACCGGGTCGCGGTCCGCCGTTGTACCATGCGACGTCGGTAAAATTGGTGGGCACACCCATGTCGCCGTTGCCTCTCCACGAAAGTCCGACGCTCTGAACATTCGCGTCTACTCCTATCGCGGGGATGATAAGGCGCACGGGTTTCCCCGGCTGTTCAAATGACGACCCCGGACTGACAGCCGCCGGTACCTGCGAAACAATGACCGGCGTACTCATCGCATACGCATGCACGACTACGCCCCGGGTCTGAACAAAAATTGAAAGAGCCATCGTGAGGACGCCCGCGCCAAGAGATAAGAGAGCCGCTCTCTTCCAAGAAAACATTGTTGGATTGGTATTCATCTTATTTCTTAACGCGGGGTCCGTGTGCGGTGCTATTGGTTGAATCCGCCGCCCGTGTTCGGAAGTCCCGGAATCACAGGAGGAACCGGAGTCGTGTTTGCGAGTACGTTGACTGCGCATGTATCAGTAACGCCCGCGCTCGTGACCGAGAGAGTCTTGAGGCCGGTCGAGGCGTAGCTTGCGCTGAAGCCCGAGCCGTTGGCGTTGATGATGGTCAGGTCCGGCGAGGACCAGGTGTACGCGCCATTACCGCCAGTGGCAGTGAAGTAGGCCGTCTGGCCGAGCGTTACGTTTTGCGTTCCCGGTGCACAGTTGAGGGCACCCGTCACAGCCGCTACGACAGTAAAGTTGCAACTTGCATTGAGACCGGCGCTGGTAACGGTAATCGTGTAGACACCCGGATTCGGGTAGCTGACTGCGAACTGGCTACCTGCCGCATTCGTAATGTTCAGGTTGGCACCCGACCACTGGTAAATGCCGTTGCCGCCCGAAGCGGTCATGATTGTCGCCTGATTCGTGCTCACAGTTGATGCCGAGACACTGCACGTGAGCGGGGTAACAGTCTGCGCAAAGCCGATTGAGCCGACGCTCGCCCCCATCGCGGTGAGGGCCGTTACCACAGAGAGTGCGAGGTACTTTTGATGTGTTTTCATAATGTTGTTTAATTTAGCTATCTTTGTAATCTTCATGCGACCTTTAAGAGGCTCATGGTGTCATAGTGCCCGTGTGGTCATCATGAAGAACATCAGAAATGAAAAAGCCCGAAACTTCTGCAGTGGAAAGATGCTTCACACGCGCTTCACCTCGCTTTCACCACAGATAGGTATACTATTGAAACGTGAAGGCATCGGTACAGGGATTAAACCCCGAACTTACAGCTGCGATTATCGGCACACTCCGCGAGCCGATAATCATTCTTGACGAAAACCTGCGCGTCATTGTCGCAAGCCGCGCTTTTTACAATACGTTTAAAGTTGAATTTGAGGATATCAGCGGCACTAAATTTTACGATTTGGGCAACGGCGAGTGGAGCATACCGTCGCTTCGTACGCTTCTTGAGCAAATAATTCCGGAAAAGACAGCCGTCGAGGGATACGAGGTCGAACATACGTTCGAACGGCTGGGCCTGCGCACCATGCTTATCAACGCACGTCAGATACAGTTTGACGACAAGCATCGCAGTGTGTTTCTTTCAATTTCTGATATTACGGACCTGCGCAAAACACAGCGTGACAAAGAAAAGTTGATGGCCCAGAAGGACACTCTGCTCAAAGAAATGCGCCACCGCATCGCCAACAGCCTCCAGCTCATCGCAAGTATTATCTTGCTCAAAGCGGGCAGTGTAAAATCAGAAGAAAGCCGCCTGCACCTCGAAGACGCGCACGACCGCATTCTCTCTATCGCGACGGTGCAACGCAATCTCGACCCGACCGGCGAAGATTCGCAAGTCCCTATGACGGAATACCTGAAGACGCTCTGCGCAAGCGTCGCGAAAACAATGATAGGCGGACGCAAACCGATAACCATCAAAGTCACCGGCGATTCCGGAACGGCCATGCCCGACGACGCTATCGGCATCGGGCTCATTACGACGGAATTGGTCATCAACGCGCTTAAGCACGCCTTCCCGAAAGGCGAAGGTGCGGTGACGGTCACCTACGAGTCGCAAGACACCGGTTGGAAGCTCGATATTGGTGACGACGGCATCGGTCTGCCGACGGAAGAAATGTCGAATCGCGAGGGGCTTGGCACAAGTATTGTTGAGTCGTTGGTAAATCAGTTGAATGCCGGCATTCGAAGAGAAAGCAGCTCACGCGGAACAATGATATCCGTCACTTACCCCGCCGGCACTGCAAAAACCGCATAGCGGTTCATAATCTTTTCAGAGTTACCTTGCTACCGTACGTACAGTAGTGGGGGCAGAGCCTCCACGCATGTACATTCGGGAGTGGCCCACGAGAGCTCTGTACAGGGCTCTCCGCTCTCCCGCATTATTGATAGTCTCCACAAGAGAGCGTGCTAGGAGACTGGTTACTTAGGCCGAGGGGGCCGAGTCCTATTACAGGACCGGCCCCCCTCGGCACACCAACCTCTGTCCGGCCTGAGCGATTTAAGGCCGCACCATTCTCATAATCCAGATGAGCACGCATGCCCCCAAGAGAGCGACGAAAAAGCTGTAGAAGGTAAAGCCGTTTACGCCGGTTCCACCGAGCAGGCTCATGATGAATCCGCCGATGACCGCGCCGAGGATACCGACCACAATATCCCACACCAACCCCCCGCTGGTCCCCACGACCGCGGAAGCAACCCATCCCACCAGCGCTCCGAACACTATCCAGATGATGACTCCCATAGATGTTACTTGGTCGTGAAGGTCTGAGCGCCGCTGCGTACTGTGCCGCCGGCATTCTGCGCTACGACGCGGAAGTAGTAGGTCGTGTCGGAACGAAGCGAGATGACATCCGACTGAACCGAAACGGTGCCTTGCGCGGCTCCGGCGGAGCGTTGCGAGGTCGTCTTCAGCGAGGCCGATGCGAACAGCGAGTTGGTGCTGTACTCGAACCAATAGGTTGTTTGCGAACCGCTGGGGTTGACCGTCCCTCGGAGCGTGGCGGTCGTCGTCGCGACCGGGCTCGCCACTTGCGACGTAACGACGGGCACTGCGGAAAACGCCGGGCCCGGAGTCGTGAAGTTTTGTGTAGAGCCGTTGGTAGTCCCGTACTGATTCTGTGCGTTTACACGGAAATAATACTTTGTTTGCGGACTCAATCCTGCTACCGCCGAGGAAACAGCAAGGGACGTGTTACCGCTGCCCGCTGATTGGAACGAACTTACGCTCCCGAAATCAGTGCTATCCCCGTACTCGAACCAGTAAGTGGTTTGCGAAGAACGCGGAGTGACGTGAGCGTTCAATGTTGCCGAGGTGCGCGCCACGGCGGTCGCCGAATTCGTGCTCGCCGCAGGTGCAGTGCCCTGCGACGGAGGATTGTTGTTGGTGGTGAAACTGTACGTGCCGCCTGTCACTGTGCCGTATGCGTTTTGCGCACTCAAGCGGAAGTAGAATGTCGAATCTTTCGCCAATCCGGTGATGAACCCCGGAGCGGCGATAGCCGTGTAGCCGGAGCCGATTGCCTGCGCGGCGGTTTTACTACCGAGCGTTGCGGATTGCCCGTATTCGTACCAGTACGATGTCGGAGAGCCGTTCGGCGTCACCTTGCCGGTGACTACCGCGGTTGAATTTGTCGGGGAAACCGTCGTGTCGGTGACAACGCTTGGCTTTCCTGCCGACGAGGCCGGTGACGGATTTTGCGTGTCGTCTATTGTGGTTGTGGGTGTCGTCGTGGCCTGTGGCCCCACCGGTGCCGCGTTCATATTGAGGAAGACATACCCGCCGCCCACTATCACGAGAACAAGAATAATGCCGATAATCCAATTTTGATTCATAGTGTGTAGTTATTTAATTTGTAGTGAATACCTGCATGTCCACTCGTGGGCGCCGGTTCGACATCGCGGCTCGCCACAATGACTCCATGCATTGCCTGTACTAATGGCCGCACGATACAGCGCGCATCATGAAGCGTTAATGAGCTTGCTCTACTCCCGCACGAACACCGCTTCGACCGCCGGTTGTGCGCCGTTTTCGCTCAATGCTCCGGACACGGTGATAACGTCCCCCGTGCGGATATCCGCCAAACTTCCTTTTTCGCCCTGCGCGGTGAAATACTTTGTGTTGTACAACGTGTGCACTTTCCAGATAAAATCCGTCCCGCCCCATGCCATCGTCACGGTGAGCGTGGTGCCCGAAATGTCGGTTACGCGGGCGCCGCGCAAGAGTACGAGACCGTTGTTGGCGATATTCATTTCGCTCAACGGCTGTCCTTTCGCTGACGCAATCGCCGCCGCGGAGTCTCGTGGCGTGAGATACACCGTGCCGGACGAGCTCTGCACCGTGGTCGCGGCGGTGTTCGCACCCGCTACCCCGCCGAGCGCGAGGACGGAAGAAATAGAGGAGGAAAATAAAAGCAGAAAAGCAACGCCTGCAATCGCCGCACCCGCGATGACGAACACTCTTCGTGACGGCATCTGTAGTGGAATCATGAATCTGAAGACGGGGTTGGGTAATCTGTATTACTGAATCCCGCTCGTTCATGCAGACTACCCTACGCCACATGTGTATCGCGTGAATACGGCTACAATTCGGGGAAATACGATTTCTGAACGCCGTTCATGATTTCTTCATACAGAGGGTGTATAGTGAGTTTTTATGCACCTGCTCATTGTCGAAGACGAGGAAGTGGTGGCGAAAAATCTCAAGAAACTCCTTGAGCTGAAGGGCTTTGCCGTGGACTGGATTGATAACGGAGAAAGGGCGCGCTCGCGACTCTTGCTCTATCGCAAGGAATACGACATCGTCATTCTCGACCTCACGCTCCCCGGCATGGACGGCATGGCGCTCACCAAATCACTGCGCGCCGAAGGCGTTACGACGCCCATCATCATCGTCACCGGCAAAAGCGAGACGGAAAACAAGGTCGCACTGCTCAATAGCGGCGCGGACGACTACGTGGTGAAACCGTTCTCTTCCGACGAGCTTATTGCGCGCATCAATTCGGTCTTGCGCCGGCCGGTACAGTCGCAACCGGTCGTGTACACCGTGGGCAATCTCACCGTTGACACCGCGACACGCCGCCTGCGCACCGAAGACAACACCGAGATACCGCTCACCCTCAAAGAGTACTCACTGCTCGAATGTTTTCTGCGCCGCCCCAACGAGGTACTGAAGCGTGAAGACCTCTACAATCAGGTCTGGGATTTCAATTCCCTCTCGTGGAGCAATGTGCTCGACGTTCATATGAAAAATCTGCGCAAAAAACTGGCGACGGCTGACGAGTCGGCCCGTTTTGAAACCGTACGCGGCGTCGGGTACCGACTGATGGCATAGGCATGAGCGACTATTCGCACTACGTCAGAAAATTCGCGTTGCCTGTCGGACTGTTCCTCGCCTATTGCGCTGTCGCGCGCATCGGTCTGTATATTCACCCACTGGATGCCCATCCGACATTGGTGCTCTCGCCGGGCGGTATCGCGCTTGCCGCAATCCTCTTGTACGGCTATCGCGCATCCGCCGCGATTGCGGTCGCGGTTTTCGCCGTGGCCCTTTTTGCGGGAGCCTCACCGCTTGTAGCCCTCGTACTTTCGGCGGCGGGGACACTGGCGCCGCTTGCGGGCGCGTATGTTTTGCGCAACTTTCTTGTCTTCTCGGCCTCTCTGCAAAGACTTGTCGACATCTCCGGCATCTTGGTCGCCGCAGTACTCTCCGCTGCTATATCCGCGACGCTTGAAATGGGCGCCTTTTTCCTCGCCGGCCTTACGGCCGACACCCTCTCAAGCTCAATATGGCTCACGCACTGGGTCGGAGACATGCTCGGAGTGGTACTTTTCGCGCCGTTCATTCTCAAGTGGTGCACGCGACCACTGTCCGGGCGCTCGACGAAACTGCGAATTGAAAAGTACGCGACGGTGGCGGCGGTATCCATCACGTCGTTTCTGATTTTCTGGATGCCCCAGACGCACTTCGCCTACTATTTCGTCTTTATGCCGCTCACGTGGGCGGCGCTACGCACGGGACAACGCGGAACATCTCTCTCGCTCATGTGTTTTGGGACTATTGCTGTGTTCGGCACTGCACTGGGCTACGGCCCTTTCATAGACCAGGGACTATTGCTGATGATATTTATCGTTACCACGGGTGCACTACTCTATATTGTCTCCGGCGTGGTGGAGAGCAGGAAACTCGGATTCAGAATGCTCGAGGGGCATGTCGACGACCTCGAAAAGGCCTTGCATCAGATGAGCTCTGAAGACGTGGCGAAAACAAAATTCCTTTCGGTTCTCGCTCACGAGCTACGCAATCCGCTGGCCGCGGTTCTCAGCTCCGTCGAACTCCTCAAAATCTCGGCCGGACAAAACCGCGACACGGCCGAACAGCTGGGAACCATCGACGAACAGGTCAACGTGATGGCAGGTCTCTTGGATGACCTGCTTGATATCTCGCGTATCTCGCACGATAAACTCATTTTGAAACGTGAGACGGTCTCTCTCAACGATATCGTGGACCGTTCGGTGCGTGCCGCACAGGCGATGGTACTTCGCCGCGAGCACACGCTCACCGTGGCCAAACCGTCAGAGGACATCCCGCTCGACGCCGACCCGATACGTCTTGAGCAAATTATGCTCAACCTGTTGAGCAACGCGACCAAATACACGGAGCCGCACGGTTCCATCAAACTTTCCGCCAAAATTGAAGACTCGATGGCGGTCATACGGGTGCGCGACACCGGCATCGGTATCCCCCGCCACCTCCTCGCGCGCATTTTCGAGCCCTACTATCAGATTGAGCGCGGGCAAGTGCTTACCGAGGGCCTCGGTGTCGGTCTCTCGCTCACCCGTCAACTCGTGCAGATGCACGGCGGCACCATCGAGGCGGTAAGCGAAGGCGAACACCAAGGCTCCGAGTTTATCGTCCGCCTGCCCGTGACCGTGCATACAAAGGCGCCGCCCGCCAAGAAGGCAAAAGATTCTTCATCAAGTAAAACGCCCGTTGTCGCACACCACGCGCTCAAAGTCCTCGTCGTAGACGACAACGCGGGCGTGACCGACGCTCTCGGTCGCCTGCTTTCTCTTGCGGGCCACGAGGTCGTCCGTGCGTACGCCGGTGCAGAGGCAATCCAAAAGGCGCGGCAATTTCATCCGGATGTCGCTATTTTGGATATCGGACTGCCCGACATGACCGGCTACGAGGTGGCCCGTAGACTGCGGGATAATACGGGTTTTACGGGGGCCCTCATCGCGCTTACCGGCTACGGACAGGAGCATGACAAGAAAATGGCCCGCGACGCTGGTTTCTATAAGCACCTCACCAAGCCCGTCAGCTTCAAAAATATCGAGGCCGCGCTACGCAAAATCGCCTACTCAAAAGCCAACAATCTCCCCACCTAGGCGGGCGGGACGAAGGTTTTGGCTGCCGAGGACCCTGTGCGAAAGTCCCGCAGGCGACAAAACCTTCGCCCCGCCCGACGGGCTTGACAGAATAAAATATGAATGATATCCTTATTGCATCAATCCAGGGCTGATCCAGAGAAGGGGGATCGACCTACAACTCCAGAACTGACATTGATACCAACCAAGACCAC
>MFLL01000008.1:11008-15568 GCA_001781335.1 Candidatus Kaiserbacteria bacterium RIFCSPHIGHO2_02_FULL_55_25
TACCAACCAAGACCACAATCTTTGTCGGTTTATCCATCGAAAATTCTACATTGCATATGCAAACAGGAACTATCGCCCGTCTCACTGAAAAGGGTTTCGGGTTCATCTCTCGCGAGGGTCAGGAAAAGGATCTCTTTTTCCACTCCAACGAGCTCGTCGGAATCACTTTCGATGCGCTTCGCGAAGGTGACAAGGTGACCTTCGAGGTTGCGGACTCGCCGAAAGGCCCGAACGCCATCAAGGTCTCGAAAATCGCTTAAGTCCTTCGGGCTTTCTGACTCCTCGGCTCGGAAATAAAAACTCGTTTTTATTTCACTCGCCCTACGTCGTCAGTAATCGCGCTTTTCAGAAAACCGCCCGGGCTTTGCCCGGGCGGTTTTCGTATGAGAAATGCTTTGAATACGAAAAAAGAATGGTCAACCATCTCCCGGCAGAATACTTGACATGTCGATAAATATGGCTTATTATATATCCAGCTCACGTCCCGAGCTGAAGCGGAGGATAGGTTCTATGACACCTTCAACATCTCTAACCCTCGAGGGTTTCCTTCGTGGGCTCCAAGCGCAATCGATGTGGCTCATCGGCTCCATCGTTTTCATTCTGGTGGCGCTATGGCTCATTCGTAGCATTATCGCGAAATCAGTCGAGAACGGAATGTCGGCCAAAGACGCGCAGACCACGCGTGGTTTCGTGAACTGGGCGGCCGGTCTCATCACCGTGCTCGTCCTTATCGGGTTCGCGTTCAATGCCGCGAACTACGCTACAAACCTCATTCCACGTTCTGGACTCGACAAGTCGTCAATCTAT
Source organism: Candidatus Kaiserbacteria bacterium RIFCSPHIGHO2_02_FULL_55_25 (assembly GCA_001781335.1). Taxonomy (GTDB): domain Bacteria; phylum Patescibacteriota; class Minisyncoccia; order Phycocordibacterales; family UBA2100; genus UBA10103. The sequence continues at coordinate 11,816 of MFLL01000008.1, forward strand.
CAGGACATGGATTCGAACATCCAGAAACGCTAAGCCTTGCGGCTGGCAAAACGGAGGATACCTGAAATGCGTAAACTCTCACTGGTTACCGCCCTGACAGCCGCGATTGCGATTCTGTCAGGCGGTCCGTCGTTCGCGGCGGAGTTGCGTGCCATTCCACCGGACATGATCGGTCTCATGCTCACGCCGACCGGTTTCGACGGCAAAATCTACGAATCCGGCCAGGTCGACATTGGAACTACAACTTGGTGGGCTGGGTACGGCAACAAAATCGTGCTTATCCAGCGTGCGGGCTTCCAGATCAAGGAGCAATTCGTCAGCAATGACCCCAACAATGCGAACGACCACGAGGACCACCGTTGCATCGTTGGGCCCAAACGTCAACCGATGTCGCTCGACGTGCGGCTCCTGTTTGCCCTGCCCGACTACACCAAGCCGGCAGGCAAGGAGGCGCTTCTGCGGATGGGGCTTCTCGGAACTCCCACCAACGCTGATCCGAACGCCTACGGCGGCAATCGCGTCATGGTCTTAAAGGCCGACTCGGTCTACTTCCAGCAGGTGCAGCAGCAGGTGCGGGGCAAGATCCGCGATGTCTGCCTCAGTTACGCCGATGTCGAAGCCGTCTACAGTGCGGTCGAGAAGAACGGCACTGACGCTGGCTTCACCGACACCATCAAGAAGGCGGTCGGGACGGTTCTCGCCGAGAACCGCTCACCGCTCTTCCTGATCGGTGCCGTTGCGTCCAACGTCAAGCCCGACCCCTCGGTGATAAACGCGATTGCGGCAACACAGGCGGCCGACAAGCTGGTCGAGGCGATGGCCAAGATCGACGCCTTCGTCAAGGAGGACAAGACCGGCACGCGTGCCCAAATCTACAAGCTGCACTTCCTGCAGGAGATGAACAAGGCCAACAAGAGCGGCCAGAATAATCTCCTGATGATGGATATCTCGGGCGGTCAGCAAGTTCTTCCCCTGCCACAGCGCTGAGCTGAAGGGCACGAAAAGGACATGTGAACGAAACGAGGAGCGGCGCCCAGGCGCCGCTCTTTTCCTTTTGTTATCATTTTGTACGTTACTATTGTGTGCATATGGATTTCCAAAAATACTCCGACGCGTTCCTTGCGAAAACCCTGCTTCCCTTCATTCCCCACAGCATCAGTCCCAATCAGGTCAGCTGGGCGCGCATCATCTCACTTCCCTTTATCTACTACCTGCTTTCGACGGAACACTACGGCATCGGACTTGCGCTATTTGCGCTCGCGGCGCTCACGGATGCGCTCGACGGGGCGATGGCGCGCACGCGCGACCAAATCACGGAAACCGGCAAGATACTGGACGCGGTCGCCGACCGCGGACTTATCATCCTCGTCGCCGTTATGCTGATTCCTGCATATTTCGGCTGGTCCCTCCTGATTGCCATCGGTATACTCGAAGCACTCAACGGCATCATGGCCCACCGCTCAAAAAAACGCATCGGTATGAATCCCGGTGCCAACTGGGCGGGCAAGGTGAAGATGTTTGTCCAATGCATTGCGTTTGCCATGATGTTCGTCGCACTCCTCTCCGGCGACCTTGTGTGGAACGCCTACGCGTATCCCCTGCTCGTAGTGAGTCTCTTCTTTGCGCTCATGCAAAGTTTCCTGTATCCAACGACCGCCGCGCAGGCCCGCGTGCAGTGATATCCTACTAAGGAATATGTTCCGGGCATTCGTCAAAGGGCTCCCGCGCAATTTCGTGCGCGCATTCTCGTGGCCGTACACGCCGTGGCATCTGCTTGCGATAGGACTTACGGCGATTTTGGTACTCACCGGTTTTGACTGGTGGTATTTCGAGCATACGCGCGGCGCATTCTGGCTTTCAGTCACCCTTCCGGCGGCCATTATCGGCTGGTACGTCCCGATTATCGGCTCTGTCGGCATGTATGTGTGGGGAGAGGTCCGAAAGAGTGCGGTGGGCATCATCGCCGCGACAGCGGTCGCGCAGGCGGGCATGCTCGGCTATCTGGTTTCCATCTTCTACAAAGTCTTCGCCGGCAGACAACAGCCGGAGTTTTATACATACACCTCGTCGCTTGATGTCAGCAGAGACTTTCAATTCGGTATTCTCCAGCATGGCGTCTTCTGGGGCTGGCCCTCCTCGCATGTGGCGGTCGCGTTTGCCATGGTAACGGCACTCATGATGATGTATCCGGACAACAAATTCATTCGCTACCTCGCGCCGCTTTATGCGCTCTACATCTGGTTTGGCGTCTCGATAAGTATTCATTGGTTCGCTGATGCGCTTGCGGGCGCCATCTTCGGCACACTCGTTGGCGTGGTGGTCGCGCGTTCGTTCAGAGCGCTACGAAAGGACAATGGACACACAGGTTAGCCCGCTATATAGTCATCGTTGGAATACTATGAGTACGACTGAAGTAAAATTGACACAGCAACAACTGGGAGACAACGAAAATGGACACCAAGGCCATTGGACGCGGCGCGCTGACATCAACCGACCTTTTAGCGCTTTTCGCCGGCGAGCGCCGCTATGGCGCCGCCGACCTGACGACGCAAGCGATTTTCCAGCAACCAATCCCGAAAGGGATGCAGCCCATGGTGGACGACCTCCGCATGCAGCTACAGTTGCCGAAACTCGACAGGAATGCCGACCGTAAAGCCATCTACGCGGCGTACGGTCACGACATCACGTTGCTCGACACGTGGCGCACTGGTTTCAAGATGTTCATCAACAGCGCGGTGGGTGCATCGATTATCCGTCCCGCACCAATCAAGGTGGTCGGCAAAGACATCGATGTTTTCAGCTATCTCGAAGCCCACATGCCCGAGATGGCTCGCATGCCGCTTGTCGACTTCACGGCTGAAATCGCGGCGTGGCCGGAGCAAGAACTGCTCACACATCTCAAATCACAAATGGATGTCGCGGTGACGATGCTGTTCAATATCATTTGCCTGTGGCTCGACAGCATGGTCGCACGTGAATTCGTCGGTCTCTTGAAAGTCACCGGCACAGACACGGGCCGGTACCACTACTTCCGCCCGCTTCAAATCGAAAAAGCCCTCGAGAAATCGATTCCCAGGACGGAACGGGTCGGCTACGACGCCACCCAGCCGTTCGGGCGGCGAACGCAGTACGAGACAAGAGCTGACGGGCTCGTCGAGATTACGCATCAACTCGAACGACATGACCACGACATCGTGGACATGCAGATGCACACGCTCGCCGACTATCCGTACCCGATGCCGAGTCGCGTCGTGCGTTTTCTCGAGAGCACCCCCGACTTCATCCGGCGGCATCTCAAGGTCGTCTCCGGCATGATCGTCAAGGAGCAAATGCTCAAGCGGACAACCGACATCGAAACGGTGCAGGCTACCATCATCGAGAGCACGTGGCTGGATTCTCCGGCCATCGTACTGGGTGGGTTGTACGCGCCCATCGGCTGGAATGGCAGGGACATGGCGAAGGAAGTGATGAATTTCTTCTCCGGCCAGAAGGCCTGTCCGCCGCCGCCGAATGGTGTGCAGAAAGTTGCCCTGTGGTTCAAGGGCCACTGGTGGCGGGCCGTTATCCTCTCGCTGATCGCTTCCTTGTTGCTGATTCCATCGGTCTTCTACATGACGATGGGTTATGACGCAGCAGTAAATGCAAGCATGGTCGAAGTTGCGGTTATCTGCGTCTGCGACTTCGTGCGTTGGATTCTGTACTTGCTGAATGAACTCTAAGCAGGTGACATAGGTTGAGTGATAATCATGGCGG
>MFLL01000008.1:15584-23974 GCA_001781335.1 Candidatus Kaiserbacteria bacterium RIFCSPHIGHO2_02_FULL_55_25
TGGGCTGACGGCTTTTAAACGTTTGTTTACTTAAGATGTGCCGAGACGAGCTTCGTCATCTCGAACATCGTTACCTCGGCTTTGCCGCCGAAGAGGACTTTGAGCTTATCGTCCGCCAAGATATTGCGCTTGTTCGCAGGATTCTGGAGGTTGTTCTTCTTGATGTAGACCCAAATCTGCTTCACGACCTCGCCGCGGGACATCGGGCCCTTGCCGATGACGGCTTCGAGCTCGGGCGAGAGATTCATCGGCTTCAAGAGCGCCGGATTTGCTGTTCTAACCATATAAATAGTGATTATTCTTAACGAATTCTAATGTTTGTTTCGACAGGGACATTGTACCCCAGCTAAGCCCCGCAAGCACGGTTGTCCCCATAGCAGAAAAAGACCCCTTTTTATTGACAAAACCGGCAGACTTGATGTAGTTTGCGGATGGGTACGTTGAAATCACCGCCACCATGGGAGTATAAGGCAATGCTGGCGAGAAAAGACACTCACCCGAAGCGTCCGACCATTATCGACCGCCTGCTCGCCCGTTGGGTCCGCAAGCGGCTGGCAACAGTCGATATCGCCTTCAACGGCGAAGGCTCGTGCGTCATGCGCGTCCCCGATATCACCGTTTTGCGTAGGGTCGTCACGGGTGATTCGCTTGATTTGCTCGAAGGCTACCAGCGCGGCGATTGGGACTGCGACGATTTGGTCGAATTCTGTGCGCGCATCCGGCGGATGCGGCCCACACCATTCATGGTCCTGGCGGCCACGCCCACGTACCTCAAGAACAAACTCGTGAATCTGCAGACCAGGGTCCGTGCCAAAAGAGCAATCAGCCGGCACTACGATATGGGCAACGACTTCTACAAGCGCATGTTGGACCCCGAGTATCTGCAATACTCTTGCGCGTATTTCGAGCGGGGCGCCACCACGCTCGCGGAAGCTCAGCTCGCGAAGCTGCGGCTCCTATGCCGGAAATTGCAGTTGAAGCGCGGTATGCGCGTTCTCGACATCGGCTGTGGATGGGGCGGTCTCGCCAAATTCATGGCGAAAGAGTATGGCGTCACCGTCGTCGGCATCACGCTCTCGGAGGAACAGGCCGTCGAAGCACGCGAAAGATGCAAGGGTCTTGCGGTCGAAATTCATGTGATGGACTACCGCGACGCACCGAATGAGCTCGGCCAGTTCGACCGCATTGTTTCGGTCGGGATGTTCGAGCATGTGGGCGAGAAGAATCACCGGTCGTTTTTCCGGGCGGCCTATGCGTGCCTGAAAGACGGGGGGCTATTCGTGCTCCACACCATCGTGGGCACGGGCAGACCCGACCGGTGGATTCAGAAGTACATCTTCCCGGACGGCGTCCTTCCCAAATATTCCCAATTGAGGACGGCATTCAAAGGCTTCTTCTTCGACTGGGACGTCCACGAGTTTGGTCAGAGCTATGCGAAAACCCTGCTATGCTGGCGCGACAACTTCAAGGCAGCATGGCAAGAGATCAAAAATGATCCGCCGTTCATTCCGTACGGGCCGTCGCGCGGCACCTCGGAATATGCGGAATGGTTCTTTCGCACGTGGGTGTGTTACTCGTCCGCGTGCTCCGGCTCGTTCAAGGGCGGACACATCCGGCTCAAACAGCTCGTGCTTGCGAAGCGCCCCAGGCCCCAACGCTACGAGCCGGTTCGTTAATCGACGCATAACCCCCAAGGGTCGCATCTGCGGCATCTTGGGGGCCTTTTCTTTTGGGCTCAAAAGCAGCGCCGCCCCTACGGGGCGGCGCTTTTCGCACGTTCGTCTCAAAAAATTACATTCCGCCCGAGGCGCACTCCCTGCAGCTTTTCTTGTGGTTGACGAGCTCGTAGACCGCCGAAGCGCCGACAAGCACGTACACGATGGCCTCGACCACCGGCCATGAGCCGAGAATCATACTGACCACGTTCCAGTTACCCCCCAAGAGACCGCCCAATCCGACGAGGCCCCAGTTGAGGGCACCGACGATGATGAGTATCCACGCGATTGTGTGTAGTTTCATAGAATAGTTTGATGTGGGAGAACATTGGCTGATAAGTTCGACCCCATACTTCCGTGCAAAGAAGTATGAACCCCCCTCATGAAAAACGCCAATGAGATATCCACTTTTGCCATTTTGCCCCGATTGTGGCAGAAAAAGGAAAGAGCGCAGCACCCGCAGGCACCGCGCTCTCATTTAGGGCCATTTCTCGCCGTGAGCGGCCATCATTTTCGGAAGCGTTTCCACATAGCGCACTTGGCTAAGCGGTTGCGCCGTCATGATGAGCGTCCGTGCGCGAAACAGGTAACGATTGCCTACATGGCGCATGCAGTCGCGACAGCCTCCGCACGGGTCAAGCGTTTTTCGTAAGTTCCCGCTTCTCCCGTCCGGCTGGTTCTCGCCCAATACACCGATACCACCGATGCACGAGCAGCGAACCTCTTTGGCGGCCCTGATGATGCGCATTTCGGCGCAATATTTGTCCGCCTTTTTGGACGGCTTGGTGTTGGAGGCCGCAAAGACCCACCATTCGTAGGGTGTGGAGTATCTACGGCCAAGCACAACACCGATGCCAACGCCGCCGACGTAGAATCGGCGATAGTTGATAAGCGGTTGGCCGCGCTCTTTCCGTGCGTCATCTTCCTCAATCGCAAGATGGCGCATTCGCTGTGCAGCTGCCAACACGGCATCTTGCACATCCACCTCGCGGAGAGCCCGGAGCGCGTCCTCGGGACGAGGGCGCGCCGTCAGTTTGAACAACGCGTCCAATACCGGGGCTTCCACCAGTCCTTGAGCAACGATCATCTGACCCTCACTGGCCTTTGTTGAAACTCGATATACGATATCACGTATAGCGCCGAGTGTCAACTAGCATCCTACAGGGGCAAACCGCGCTCTATCCGCTTCACCTTCTCGGCCTCGTAGATGCGCTCACGCAGGGCGGTCGTGGAAAAGTTGTGCCCGCGTGAGTTGTAGTACATCTCTATCGGCAGGTCGTGGCCGGTAAACTCCTTCCCCTTCCAATCCGCCCCGATGATGCGGACGTCGGGCTTGAGCTTCACGAGCAAGTCGTAGAGTTCCTGCTCGCTGTTGTAGACGTGGATTTCGTCTATGTATTTGACGCTTTCAAGAATCACTTTGCGCTCCTCGAGCGTCATGACGGGCTTGTTCTTTTTCTTGCCGCGGTAGTCGGCGGGCGTCGCCGACGGGTCTTCCTGCAGACCGACGATGAGGTAATCGCACACGGTCCTCGCCTCCTTGAAAACGAGCATGTGGCCGGCGTGACAGAGGTCGAAGGCGCCAAAGGTAATGCCGACCCTCTTTCCGTCAATCATGCGCACCAGAATAGCACAATTTCAAAGCGCAACTCTTGGTTGACACCACTGAGCGCAAGTTCTATCCTCCCGACAGTCATAGGGGGACCTCATGCGTATGTTCAAACCCTGCGTGGCGGCCCTCTCCGGTCTGCCGTTGCACGGCAAGAGCGAAGTGGCCACCTACATGGCGAAGCATTCAAATTTCGCCAAACGTGATGTTGATGATTTTAGACGCTCGTATTTCGCCGCACAGAGCGGCGTTGTCCTGCCCGAGGTTGAAGAAATCGACATCATGGTCCGTTCCTTCAGGTTCATGATGGACTCTGTCGGCAAGCTGATACGCATGTCACAGTCTGTCGTGTTGCCGTCGACCTTCTCGCGACGAGTATTCAAAGACACCTTGCTGGAATTTGTCAGCGTACATCCGGAGGTGTCGGTCCGCGTCTTTCGCTTTGACGTCAGTTCGTTGAACATCGTGGAAGCACGTCTTAAGAAGCGGCTCGAGGACGGGACCAACTCCAACGTGAGGTCTATGGAGAGGTATCACTATTCGAAGACAATAGTGGAACCGTGGCCCGAAGGCGTTTCCGTGATTCCTGTCAATGCGGAAGGGCCCATCGAGCTTGTGGCGAATTCGATATTTGCCCATTTCCGAGACTTGGAGATCTAAGTTCAAACATGTCGAGGGCCGGCGCCTAGCCGGCCCTCTCGCTTTTTATATCCCCGAGCAATTCACGCCCATACGTAGGCCGCTATTACGCGGCCAACCCGATAAAGGCGATGCCGAGCGCGTTCATCACATAGGATATTCCTACCAACGTCCGCGGCTTCATGCGTGTCATTCCCATCAGCCCTATACCAAGCTCGTCCGGAAGCGGCGAAGCGATGATGAGCGCCCCTACGAACGGGAGCACCCAACGGAACATGCGCCGGTGGAATATTGCAAAGAATCTACGATACCTCGGCAGGCCCGTGAGATGTTCCACATCCTCCCGCATTGAGTGCCTCACGAGCCCGAAAAGTATCAGATCACCCAGTACGGCCCCGAGCGCCCCCACGCCTGCCATTACAAACGGGTCGACGACGGGCGCGAGAGAAACGAACATCGCTATGGAGAGAGGTGTCGTGAATATCGAAGTAAACAAAAGACCCGCGATGAGTATCCCCACGAGTTCGGATTCGACACTTACCTGAAAGAAATCGTGGAAGAAGCCCGACCGGCTAAGCGCGAGCGCCACCAGTATGCTCACGAGAACGACGACAACGTCTCTTTTGAGATGCCATGCCCACTTCGTCCCGCTGTTCATTACAATATTCTACCCTACCCACGCAAAAGTATGTTGCTAGACAGCGACGGTAACATAGAACTTGTTGATGGCTTTCTCAAATCTGATTTTGAACAGCGGGAAAAATGTTGCCTGTCCCAACAAACCGTCCATTGGGAGATTCTTCCCAAAGAAGACTGGCGCTTCATATGTAATATTAAAGTCTGGAATCACAATCTTAACGTTCGTGTAGAAACCCTCGAGCGAGCCAATGCCACCAAGAGTTCCCGGTCTGCAGCGAGACCCATCGATTCCTAATGTATCCGCGATATCGGCGTGGAACACGGTACCGTCAGTACCAGAGTCAATCATTGCAAGTATGGGAACCTTCTCGCCGCCCCCGATAGTCCACACCTCGATACCAATCAATGGACGATGGACCCAGCTCATGCCGGGTCCAGCTTGTATTTTATAGTCGTATTCTTTCCACTTCGTTCGCTTCATGTAAAGCTATATTCCGCATCGGAACGTAGCACTCTCATGTACACATAATCATTCTTGTGTTCACCCAAACGGTCCCTTAACACTTTTAGAGTGTCAGCAAAGTCAACGAGCTTGTCGTGGTTTTTTGTCAAAGCGACCCACTTTTCCTCGTGTTCTTTACCAATCACTTTTGTGAGGTTGGCATTTACCTTCATAGCTAAATAATACCATATTACGTGCTACGCAAGCGCTGCACGCAATATTGGAAGATTTGGGTCTGACCTCAATTCCTGCGGCTCGCCCCACGCGGTGCCCGAGTAGAGCGGATAGAGGTCGGCATTCAGCGTCGCCGCCGCTGGCGCGGCGGCTCCGCCACCCTCCTGCCCCGCGTACCAATACCACCCACCGAGAGCAATCACGAGCACGACAACGATGTATGCCAATGTTTTGTTCATATACTCAAAATGCTACCACGCGCAAAATGCGTCAAATACGAAGAACTTTCCACGCAAAATCCTTCAAAACAACGAGTTCAAGGTTTTTGTCAAGCTTTTGAAGCTCTGCTACCGATTGCACACTTGGTGGTAGTTCGGCACTTTCAGAATGGCAAATGAGGCGAAGCGGTAATATGCCGAGTCCCTCTCGCGCCTCTGATGTGGAATGCGCAGCACAAAATGTCGAGAGCATGTACGCTCCCGCGGACGAACCGGCGACTGTCTTCCCTTCCAGCAGTGATTTCAAATTCGGATAGGAGCGAAATGCCGTGAGAAGTTTTTCGGTACTACCGCCGCGAAAATACACCGCGTCGGACTGCGCAAGCTGCGCGACAAAATCTTCTTTCGTCGCAACGAGAAAGTTAAACTTCTTGCCGTGTGACTGCTCTCTAAGATTCGCACTATCCTGTTCGACTCTTCCTGAGTTGTCGTCGTCCTGCGAGGCGAAGTAGCACAGCAGGACCGTGCCACCATCCGGCACATCACGCCCGATTTCCTCATAAAATGTCCGATTCCACTCATTCTTCGGACTCGTAAACCCGCCATGCAGTACGTACTTGGTCATACGCTATTCTACCTTGACCCTCAAAAATGACTCTTCGCCTCTTTGAGCAATGCAATATCCCGAGGAACGATGTAGCCGCTTCCCTCAAAATCCGTCGCCTCGCATTCCACCAGGGCTCGCATCGCATCTTCGTATGAAAACCATACGAGCTCGAAGCCGTCCGTCACCTCGTCCCCGGTGAAATTCGGATTCCCCTTCTGTCCTTTCACTTTTGCAAAGTAGCAATAAGAAATTTGTTTGAGCGTAAATATTTTCCTGTACTCGATTATCGAGCCGACTTCCCCGAGAACATCCACCTCACAGCCGATTTCCTCCATGCATTCGCGCTGCAAGGCGACCGCTTGGTCCTCCCCCGCATCAAGCCCGCCGCCGGGGAGTTTGTAGTAGTTCTTTTTGGTCACATGCAAGAGCGCAATTTTCCCCTCATCATCAACGACTATCGCTCTCGCGGCCTCGCGAATAGGATACGTCGCCGCCTCCGCTTCCGAGACATTTTCCGGGTTGAGCAATAGAATCTGTTTCATAACCCACAAATGCTACCACGCCTCTTACCCCCCCCCTCTCTCTTTTTTCCTGTTCTTCTCCTCCGCTCTATTGCAGTCTTTTGCAAAACACTAGTATAGATTCGGCGCGCGACGTGAGCTTATGACGAACGGCACTCCCCTCGTTGCGCTTCAGGACGAGCCCTGCTATCGCTAGCTTGCGTAGATGGTCGGAAGCATTCTCGTATCCGATTTTGAGACGACCGGACACTTCTTCGACAGACAACTCAGGCTCACGACTCAACAGATCCATGATTTCGATACGCCGGTGATTCGCGAACCCTTTGATAAGCCGCTCGAGTTTCCGGTATGAAATTACCGCCGCCATATCACAATTGTACTCCATGCTAGTGTTTTGCAAAACACTAGCATAAGGGCAATGTGTGTATTCACTTTCTGTATGCGCATCCTCTTGCTACAATCCACGGATGAAAACGGTTTACGGTGAGCAACGTCGAACGGCGCTGTTGGCCTCCTATACCAAAGACGAGACGCTGCTGCGGCTTTGGAAATGCTCGTGAGTGGGTTTGCCGCTAGCGGCCGCCGAGGAGGCTCTGGAAAATGGTGATGACGTTGGCGACGAACTGACTGCCCATGCTCACGGATTCATCTGAAGTGGCGGGCACGGGTTCTGTCGCCGAAGGCACATACTGTGCCGGCGCGTAGACACCTTCGGGCGGCGGCATCACGCCCTCTCGCGAATACTGGTAATCTCCGGGAGGCGGCATGGAGCCGTCGGGCGGACGGTTGTAGGCCTCGGGCGGAGGAAATGCGCCTTCGGGCCGGAAGTCAGGCGGGAGTTTGCTCATATCGAACTCGCCCGAACGCATTTGTGCTTCTATCTCCGCGCGCATTTTCGCTTCCATCTCCCTGCGCCGCGAGTCGAATTCTTCTCCGTATCGCGCACGCATCTCTGCTTCGATACTTTCGCGGTCTCCTCCCTCGCGCGGACCAAACCGCATGTTCTCGGGCGGGCGGCTCCGCTCACCTTCGCGCGGCGCCTCCCCGCTCTGCGGCCGCTCCCACTGCCCTTTGTCGTCGAGGAATCCTTCACCCATCTGCTCTATCATGCATTCGCGAATTTCCCGGTCGCGCGCTCCCGGGTTCAACTCGCCCTTTTGCATCTTGTCTTCGAAATCCTCGCCAAACACTTTGCGCATGCAATCGGTCGCCGCCGAGCCGGGGCCAAACGGCCCGCCCCGTGACCCGTCGCCCATCACCTCTCTGAAGCATGCGGGCAATATTTCGCCGAGCTTCTGGTCGACAAATCCGCCGCCGTCGCGTATCGCTTTCAGCCGTTCGCCTCCGATACGGGCTTCGATACACTCGAGCACTTTCGGCGGCGCCTTTTCGAGCGCCTGCTTCGCCTTCTCACGGCCTTCTTCCATCCGCTGTTTGTCTTCTTCGGACATCAGGTCATGCTCTAGCGCAAAGGCGATGCACGCCTCGCGGTGCGATTCATCTTCGCAATACGCTTGACATGCTCTGCCCTTGCACCCGCCCGGGCCCTTGCCGCCCGTTTTTTTGAACATCGCGGCATCCTTTTCCGACATGAAGCCCGCTTTGGTGGCAAAGGCGACGCATTCTTCGGCGTGCGCGCCGTCTTCACAGTACGCGCGGCACTCCTTCTCCCCGCGGCACCCGCCGGGCATCGTGCCGCCCTTGTCGAGGTACGCGGCCACCTTCTCCGCTTCCTGTAATTCTTCGGCGTTCATCATGCCGGACTT